>CAMDEB010000330.1 GCA_945893085.1 Rhodoplanes serenus
GACGATGCGCTTGTTGAGCGAGCCGAGCGAGCCGGCCCAGAACTCCCGCGGCAGCCGCCGCGCCTGCCGCTCGACAGTTTGCAGCAGGAACAGCGCGATCTGCGCGATGGTCTTGAAGCTTTGCGCGAGGCTTGTCCGCACGTGCTCCGGCATCGTCACGCCGCGTTCGGCGAACAGTTTACTGGTCAGTTCGGCGAGGTCGGCGATCAGACCCGGCCGGTCCAGGGCGGGCAGCGCATCGTCATCGGGCAGGTTCTCGAACCAGTGGTCGAATACCGACAGCACCAGCCGCTTGCCCTGCTGCCGCGCCAACTCGCCCTGCCCCGGGGTCATCGAGAAGCACAAGATGTCGCGATGCTTGCTCATCAGCAACGGCGGACGGCGCGAATAGGCGGCGCCCCGATAGGTCGAGGCGATCCAACGCCCCCATTCGCGAACGACCGAAGGCCGGCGGCGGTGCGAACGCAGAATGCGCACCTGCAGCGACGGCGGCGAATTTCCCCGCGCGATGCTGCCGAGCACGCTCTTGCTTGCATCCGGCCCTACGGTTGGCAAAACGCCGTTCGCGCGGCAGGCATCCGCCACCTGGGTCATATTAAAGCAGGTGGTCGCGTCGAGCGCCATGAAGACTGCGCCCAGCCAAATGACCTCGGCCGTTCGGTCGCGGTCAATGTCCTCGCGGCGCAACAGCTCGGCAACGCTTCGGCAGAAGGCTGCGAAAAACCCGTCGGTGTGCCTTTCAAAATCCGGCAGGAAGAAATCTGGCACACCTGAGGATGTCAGTCCGAGCGCGCGCGAATCGTAGTCGTAATCGCGGAGCGCGCTGATGCGCGCAGGAAAACCCCGCAGCGCGCTGACGCGCCCGCTGCTCAGCGTTTCCAGGCTTTCAGCCGCCATCGATTTCAATACCATGAAGGGATCAGGCCGCGGCTATAGATCGAGGCCGCGCATGAGGGCAAAGCCTTCGGCGGCAGCAACGCCCGCCTGCGCGCCGCGGTAGGTGGCGAGCGCGCGGATCACCTCGCCGGAGCGAGGGTGGGGCGCCGCGCGCATTTCGCCCTCATAGGCCGCCATCGCCGCGACCTTGCGGTCGAGGGTCGCTGTGATGTCAACGAACGCGGTCGGCCGGAACGGCTTCAGCGTGTTCCATTCGGTGGAGGACAGCACCTCGAAAGCAAGCACCGCCTGGATGCCACGCTCAAGCGGACGCGTCGCGGCGAGCGTCGCCTGATGGCACAGGCGATGATCCACGTTGACGTCGTCGGGCGCGTGACAGAACAGGCGCTGCGGCTTGAAGTCCCGGATATGCCTTTCGATCTCCTTGGAGAGTTCGATCAGCGGCACCTCATCGAGGCGGCAGCACGGCCGCTGTGCCGTCACCACGTCCGCCTTGGCGACACCAAGCAGCGCCAACGCCTTGATCGCGTTGATATTTCTCTGCGCGATTTGAGCGATGACCTTGGGATCGCCGAACTGCGAAGGGTCGTAGCGGGCGGTGACACCCTCGGCGAGGAACAGCACACGGACAGGAGCCCCCGCCTCCCGAAGCATCGCTATGGTGCCGCCGCAGCCCAGCACCTCATCGTCCGGATGCGCTGCGACAATCAATGTTCGATGGGGCTGCATTCGGCGTCCTTCAGGCGGCTCGGCCATATTCGGCGGCGATCAGATCGAGGCCCTCGTCCATGGTCGGAAGCGCATGGCCGAAGGCGCACTCGGCCTTGCTGACGTCCATGCGCATGTCGCGCGGCCGATAGCCGGCGAGCCCGGCGTCGGCAACCGAACCGTCGTAAAAATTTCCATCCGGCAAGCCGAGCCGCCGCAACGCAGAACGATAGAAGGCAGCCTTGGACATGCCCGGCCCGGAGGCACCGACATTCAGCGTGCCGGAGATGTCGAGGTCGATGGCTTCGACGATCAGCACGGCCAGATGCTCGGCGTGCAGGGCGTTGAACAGCACATCGGAGAAGAGCGGTGTCGGCGTCTTCGCGTTGGCCTTCTCGACCAGCCACGGAACGATCCCCTTTCCACCCGGCGTCTGGCCGGCAAAGAAATTGACGCGCAGCACCGTGTGGCGGCTGACGCGGCGTGCGTGGTCCTCGCCCCACAGCTTGGTCAGCGCGTAAATGTTGTGTGGCGAGACGCGCTCCTCGCTGCTTGGTCCAGGCGCATCGTAAACCTGGTCGGTCGAGATATAGATCAGCCGCGTCGCCGGGCTGTCCGACAGAACCCATTCGGCGATGGTCTGCGTGGCGCGCGCGTTGGCGGCGTAGGCCGCGTCCGGAGCGCTTTCGCAGGCGTCAACGTTGGTCATCGCGGCAAGGTGCACCACGATGTCCGGCTGCGTTTCGGCGAGAAGGCGGCGAGTCGCCGGCACATCGGTCAAATCGCACAAGCGCACGCCCGCCGCCGCCGTCCGCAGCGCGACACGCGTCAGCGCGGAGCGGTGGTCGAGCGACGACGACAGCACAGAGCCGAGCAGCCCGGTCGCACCGGTGATGAGAAGCTTGGGCATGCCTGCGGTGTGAATGTTCTACGCGCTGATTCCGGCCGCCAGCCTGTGAAGATCCTTGGCGGACAGCCATTCCTTGTTCGTGTCGCTCGCGTACTCGTAGCCCTCTTCTACCTGCTTGCCGCCATCGGCGAGGAAGCTCCGCCGCTGCTTGTCCCACAGATGGGTCGCGGGCTCGATGACATAGCGGTCGCCGAGATCGACGGTGTTGCGCGCGTCGTCGCGCGATATCATGACCTCATGGAGTTTCTCGCCGGGGCGTATGCCGATGACGCGATGAGGAACCCCGGGCGCCAGTGCCTGCGCCAGGTCGACCACCCGCATGCTCGGGATTTTCGGGACAAAAATCTCGCCGCCCCGCGAGATGGCGAAGCAGGACAACACGAATTCGACGCCCTGCTCGACCGCGATCCAGAAGCGAGTCATTCGCGTGTCGGTGATCGGCAGGTCCTTCGCACCCTTGGCAATCAGGTCGCGGAAAAACGGCAGGACGCTGCCGCGCGACCCGATGACGTTGCCGTAGCGAACCACCGCGAAGCGGGGACCGTGGGCGCCGGCGAGATGATTGGCTGCGACGAAAATCTTGTCAGAGGCGAGCTTGCTCGCCCCATAAAGATTGATCGGATTGCAAGCCTTGTCGGTCGACAGCGCGATGACACGCTTGACGTTCTGCTCGATCGCGGCTCGCACCACATTCTCGGCGCCGACCACGTTGGTCTGGATGCATTCGAACGGATTGTATTCCGCGGTCGGAACGATCTTCAGAGCAGCCGCATGCACGACGTAATCGACGTTGCGCATGGCCATCGATAGCCTGCTGGCGTCGCGTACGTCGCCGATGAAGAACCGCGCCTTGGCCTGCTCCTCCTCTGACAGCGTATTGGCGAATTCAAATTGCTTCTGCTCGTCGCGCGAGAAAATCGCCAACCGGACGGACCGGACGTTTTTCAGCACATGACTGGCAAAAGCCTTGCCGAACGATCCGGTCCCGCCCGTGATTAGGATCGACTTGCCTTCGAGATCTATACTTGCTGCGCCCACGTTCAACTCCGGACTCCATCGTAAGATTGCCGCCCGGCGCCGCTCGATGGACGCCTCATGCGGGATTGGTGATCCTTGCCGTCCAACAGCTTGCGCAGACCTTGCATATCAGTTGTTCGCTCGATGTCGGCTGAGGCAAATCGGATCGATAATTCGCGCTCCAGGAACAGCATCAGCTCGACGTGGCGAAGCGAATCCCACCCCGGAAAACGGTCTACGCCTGCCTCGCTCATGTCGACGCCGGGGCTCGCGCCGAAGAAGCGCCGAACCAGTCGCTCGATGTCGCCCTCTGCCTGAATGGCTGTGGGCGTGGCGTGGTCCGCCTGCATCGCAGCCGGCGCGTTCCTGGCGGATTGCGGGTCGGATATCGCAGTTGTGCGGCTGCGAAACCCATAGCTTCCCACGCGCTCGGAACCGAGTTCAAGCCAGACGTAGCGGCCCGCCCCCTCGCCGCCGCTAATGCAGGAGGCAATCCGCTCGGCCACCTCTTCCGGCAGCATCACTTCCGCGCCCGGCGGGATGACATCTGCCGAATAGCGCGTGCGGACGTAACCCGGCGCCACCACGGTGCCGCTAATCCCGCAAGTGCCGTACCGGTCATTGAGGCCGATCGTCCAATTGGA
Organism: Rhodoplanes serenus; assembly: GCA_945893085.1. Classification (GTDB taxonomy): domain Bacteria; phylum Pseudomonadota; class Alphaproteobacteria; order Rhizobiales; family Xanthobacteraceae; genus Z2-YC6860. The sequence goes on from CAMDEB010000330.1 coordinate 4,177, forward strand.
GGCAGCGACCTTGGCCGCGATGTAGTCCTCCCAGCCGGCGACGTTGTGCTGCACGGCAGAGGATCCGACAAAGACGATGTGGCCGTCCTGGGCTGCCAGCATGGCTGGAAGTGCGGCATCCGCGAGCTGCCGGAGCACCGCGTGATTGACGTTAACGAGCGAGTCGAGCGGCGCGAAGATCGGCGGTGATGCGGTGTGGACGATCGCCCGCACGTCGCCCTTGGCCATGCGCGCGGCAAGTCGGCAGAGGTCTTTTGCGGCGTCGAGATCGCCAACAATCGTTTCAACATCAGCGCCGATTTTGCGGCATGCTTCGACGACGGTGGCGATTTTGCCCTTGTTGTGATGCAGGAGGAGCGGCCGGCCGGTCTTGGCAAGCGCACGAGCGGTCGCCGCGCCGATCGCACCGCTGGCTCCGGTGACTAGGACCCGTGACTGTCCACCATGGTGAATTTGAACCTGCGCGTCGTGGGCTGGCGCGTCCCCGGCGGCAACGTCGTCCCGGACCCGGACCAGCAGATCGGCGTCTAGCAGAACTTTCCGCTCGTGAAAGGCTATGGCTCGCAACGCCAGACTCGCATTCGCATCATGGGTGGCCACGACCTTCGCCGAGTAACTGATGTCGGTGCCGTAGGGAACGGGCGCCAGCGCGCGCAGATTCGAAGACAGGATGAGCGAGCGGTGCCCCGGTAACATGCAGCCCGCGATCGCGGACAACGGCGCGGCCGCCAGAAACAGAGGCACAACTGGAACGCCGAATGGCGTCTTTGCCGCATAGGCCTTGTCGTGGTGCAGCGGATTGAGGTCTCCGCTTAGCGCCGCAAACTTGCCGTGATCTGCCACGCCGAATCGGCGCTGGAAGTAAACATAATCACCAACGAAAAAGTCGGCATAGCCGCGATCCAGGCTCTGGGCCGATTTCGGCCGGGATGCTTTGGATGTCGCCTTCTTAGGCATCGGCCAGAGCTCCCGTGCGGTCGCGGATTTCAACCCAATCTGGCACTTGCAACCCGGCCTTGGTCAGGTCGAGCACCCATTCGCCCGGTGCCGCACCCAAGACGAAGCCGTGATCGCGAAAAATGTTGCGCGCCGGCTCGTTGCGCGGACTCTCGATGATCGGGCCCACGAGCTGGGTCACCGAACGCTTCTTCGCCAGGCCGGCGGTCCAGGCCAACACGGCCGTTTCAACGCCGCGAC
>CAMDEB010000331.1 GCA_945893085.1 Rhodoplanes serenus
ATGCCAGCGCTGTAGCGGAGGCAAATGCGATACACCGCTCCTTGATTGAAAAGTCGCTGGAATTTCCGAAATTCATTGCGCCGAATCCGGAAACCGTGAACACGAAGGATGAGGAATTCGATTGTGATGAGGATGAATTTCGACGCTACGAATCTTTCGTTGAATTGATGCTCACTACGTTCGAAGAGTTGGCGCCTACGTATTCCGACAAGGGTACGCAGAAATACATGGTTCAATGGCTCGCACAGCATCGCAAATATCTAGATAGTAATTACTTTAGAGTTGACTTCTGGGATCAACTATCACCTCAGCTTCAGAACTTGGTCGAAGCTGCAATAGAATATGACAAGCAGCATGCGATGTCGCATCCACAGCGCAAGAAGGGTGCTGCGGCATGACCAAAATCATCATCGACGGCAAAGAGATCGACGTCCCGCCGGAGTACACGCTGCTCCAGGCGGCGGAGGCGGCGGGCGCGGAGATTCCGCGCTTCTGCTTCCACGAGCGGCTCTCCATCGCCGGCAATTGCCGGATGTGCCTCGTTGAGCTGGTCGGTTCGCCGAAGCCGGTCGCAAGCTGCGCCTGGGGCGTGCGCGACTGCCGCCCCGGACCGAACGGCGAGCCGCCGCAGGTGCGCACCAGGACGCCCTTGGTGCGCAAGGCGCGCGAAGGCGTGATGGAATTCCTGCTGATCAACCATCCGCTCGACTGCCCGATCTGCGACCAGGGCGGCGAGTGCGACCTGCAGGACCAGGCGATGGCCTACGGCGTCGATTCCAGCCGCTACGCCGAGAACAAGCGCGCGGTCGAGGACAAGTACATCGGCCCGCTGGTCAAGACGATCATGAACCGCTGCATCCACTGCACGCGGTGCATCCGCTTCGCGGCCGAAGTCGCGGGCGTGCCCGAGCTCGGCGCCATCGGCCGCGGCGAGGACATGGAGATCACCACCTATCTCGAACAGGCGATGACCTCGGAGCTGCAAGGCAACGTGGTCGATCTGTGCCCGGTCGGCGCGCTGACCTCGAAGCCCTACGCCTTCGCCGCGCGGCCGTGGGAGCTGACCAAGACGGAATCGATCGACGTGATGGACGCGCTGGGCTCGGCGATCCGCGTCGACAGCCGCGGCCGCGAGGTGATGCGCATCCTGCCGCGCGTCAACGAGGACGTGAACGAGGAGTGGATTTCCGACAAGACCCGCCACGTGGTCGACGGCCTGCGCACCCAGCGGCTCGATCAGCCCTATGTGCGCGACAACGGACGGCTGCGCCCGGCGTCGTGGCCGGTCGCGTTCGAGGCGATCGCCGCCAAGGTGAACGCCGCGCGGCCCGAGCGCATCGGCGCCATCGCCGGCGACCTCGCGGCGCTGGAGGAGATGTTTGCGCTGAAGGATCTGATGGCGCGGCTCGGCTCGAAAAACCTCGACGCCAACCAGGACGGCGCGGCGTTCAGTCCGGCCGGGGGAAGGGCGAGCTACCTGTTCAACGCCACCATCGCCGGCATCGAGCAGGCCGACGCGCTGCTGATCGTCGGCGCCAATCCGCGCAAGGAAGCGGCCGTGCTGAACGCACGCATCCGCAAGCGCTGGCGCTCAGGCAAATTCCCGATCGGCGTGATCGGCGAGAAGGTCGACCTGACCTATCCTTACGATCATCTTGGCGCCGGACCCGACACGCTCGCCGACCTGACCGGCGGCGGGGGCGCCTTCGCCGAAAAGCTGAAAGGCGTCGAGCGCCTGCTGGTGCTGGTCGGCGCGGGCGCGCTGGCGCGGCCCGACGGCGCGGCGATTGCAGCGCTCGCGGCCAAGATCGCGCTGCACTTCAACGCCGTGACGGATGGCTGGAACGGCTTTTCCGTGCTGCACACGGCGGCCTCGCGCGTCGGCGCGCTCGACCTTGGCTTCGTGCCGGGGCAGGGCGGCCACAACGCGGCGGCGATGACCAAGCCCGGCGCGCTCGACGTGCTGTTCCTCCTGGGCGCCGACGAGATCGACGTGCCGCCCGGCGCGTTCACGGTCTACATCGGCACCCACGGCGATGCCGGCGCGCACCGCGCCGACGTGATCCTGCCCGGCGCGGCCTACACCGAAAAGTCGGGCCTCTATGTCAACACCGAAGGCCGGGTGCAACTCGGCAACCGCGCCAACTTCCCGCCCGGCGAGGCGCGCGAGGATTGGGCGATCCTGCGGGCGCTGTCCGATCTGCTCGGCCACAAGCTGCCCTATGACTCGCTCGGCGCCTTGCGCCAGGCCTTGTTCAAGGCGCATCCGCACCTGGCGCGGCTCGACCATATCGCGCCGGGCGACATCGCCGACATCCGCAAGCTTGCCGCGAGCGGCGGCGCGCCGGACAAGGCGCCGTTCCGCTCGCCGGTCGAGGATTTCTATCTCACCAACCCGATCGCGCGTTCGTCCGCGGTGATGGCCGAGTGTTCGGCCCTGGCGGAAGGCCACACGGCCATGAGCGCGGCGGAGTAGGCCATGATCGAATTCTGGACCGCTTACATCTGGCCGCTGAGCGTGATGGTCTCGCAGTCGCTGCTGCTGCTGGTGATCCTGTTGATCGGCATCGCCTATGTGCTGCTGGCCGACCGCAAGATCTGGGCGGCGGTGCAGATGCGGCGCGGCCCCAACGTGGTCGGTCCGTTCGGCCTGCTGCAATCCTTCGCCGACCTGATCAAGTTCGTGCTCAAGGAGCCGGTCATTCCGTCGAGCTCCAACAAAGGCGTGTTCCTGCTGGCGCCGCTGGTCACCTGCACGCTGGCGCTCGCCGCCTGGGCGGTGATCCCGGTCAGCGCCGGCTGGGTGATCGCCGAGATCAACGTCGGCGTCCTCTACATCTTCGCGATTTCCTCGCTGATGGTCTACGGCGTGATCATGGGCGGCTGGGCGTCGAACTCGAAATACGCGTTCCTGGCGGCGATCCGATCGGCGGCGCAGATGGTGTCCTACGAGGTCTCGATCGGCTTCGTCATCATCACCGTGCTGCTGTGCGCGGGCTCGCTCAAGCTCTCCGCCATCGTCGCCGCGCAGGACACCCAATGGGGGCTGTTCGGCTGGTACTGGCTGCCGCTGCTGCCGATGTTCGTGATCTTCTTCGTCGCGGCGCTGGCGGAGACCAACCGGCCGCCGTTCGACCTGGTGGAAGCGGAATCCGAGCTGGTCGCCGGCTTCATGGTCGAGTACGGCTCCAGCCCCTACATGATGTTCATGCTCGGCGAGTACGTGGCGATCGTCACCATGTGCTCGATGGCCACGATCCTGTTCCTCGGCGGCTGGCTGCCGCCGGCGCCGTTCCCGCCGTTCACCTGGGTGCCGGGCGTGATCTGGTTCGTGCTCAAGGTGCTGTTCATGTTCTTCCTGTTCGCGATGGCCAAGGCGATCGTGCCGCGCTACCGCTACGACCAGCTGATGCGGCTGGGCTGGAAGGTGTTCCTGCCGATTTCGCTCGCCATGGTGGTGGTGGTGGCGGCTGTGCTGCAGTTCGGCGGATTGGCGCCGAAATGAGGATGCCATGAGACTGGATCAGGCAGCGCGGTCGATCTTCCTCTCCGAGTTCGTGTCGGGGTTCTTCCTCGCCATGCGCTATTTCTTCAAGCCGAAGTCGACGCTGAACTATCCGTTCGAGAAGGGACCGATCTCGCCTCGGTTCCGCGGCGAGCACGTGCTGCGCCGTTATCCCAATGGGGAAGAGCGCTGCATCGCCTGCAAGCTGTGCGAGGCGATTTGTCCGGCGCAGGCGATCACCATCGAGGCCGGGCCGCGAAGGAACGACGGCACCCGCCGCGCCACCCGCTACGACATCGACATGGTGAAATGCATCTACTGCGGCCTGTGCCAGGAGGCCTGCCCGGTCGACGCCATCGTCGAGGGGCCGAATTTCGAATTCGCCACCGAGACGCGCGAGGAGCTGTACTACGACAAGGAGCGCCTGCTCGCGAACGGCGACCGCTGGGAGCGCGAGGTCGCCAAGAACATCGCGCTCGACGCGCCGTACCGGTGAAGGCTCTGCCGCAATGATCCTTCCCGCAACGATCCTTCCTGCGCTCTTCTTTTATCTCTTCGCCAGCATCTGCGTGGCCTCGGCCTTCATGGTCATTGCCGCGAAGAATCCCGTGCACTCCGTGCTGTTCCTGATCCTCGCCTTCGTCAACGCCGCCGGCCTGTTCGTGCTGATGGGCGCTGAGTTTTTGGCGATGATCCTGATCGTGGTCTATGTCGGCGCGGTCGCGGTGCTGTTCCTGTTCGTGGTGATGATGCTCGACGTCGATTTCGCCGAGCTGCGCCAGGGCTTCTTGCAATATCTGCCGTTCGGCGCGCTGGTCGGCGTCGTGCTGCTGGCGGAGCTGCTGCTGGTGGTCGGCGCCTGGGTCATCGGGCCGGGCATTCCGAGCGCCATCACCGCGCCGATCCCGACCACCATGACCAACACCGAGGCGCTTGGCCGCGTGCTCTACACGCAGTACATCTATTACTTCCAGGCCTCGGGTCTGGTGCTGCTGGTCGCCATGGTTGGCGCCATCGTGCTGACGCTGCGCCACAAGACAGGCGTCAAGCGCCAAAACATCGCCGACCAGAACGCCCGCACCAAAGACACCGCCATGGAAATCCGCAAGGTCACATCGGGGCGGGGGCTGCAGCCATGACCATCGGGCTCGGCCACTATCTCTCGGTCGCCGCGATCCTGTTCACGCTCGGGATCTTCGGCATCTTCCTCAACCGCAAGAACGTGATCGTCATCCTGATGTCGATCGAGCTCATTCTGCTCGCGGTCAACATCAATCTGGTCGCCTTCTCCACCCACTTGGGCGACATCGTCGGCCAGGTGTTCGCGATGCTGGTGCTGACCGTCGCCGCGGCCGAAGCCGCGATCGGGCTCGCCATCCTCGTCGTCTACTTCCGCAACCGCGGCTCGATTGCGGTTGAGGACATCAACCTGATGAAGGGCTGACGCGCATGATCCCGAAAAGTGGAATCCGGTTTTCGGATCAGATCATGCGTCAGGAGACATAATGTATCAGGCGATTGTCCTCCTGCCGCTGCTCGGCGCCATCATCGCCGCCGCGATCGCGCTGGTCGGCGCGCGCAAGCGCTTTCCCGGCGCCGAGCCCTCGGACGATCATGGCCATGGCGCGGTCGGCCACGCCGCGCACGCCACCCATGACGCGCATCACGACGACCACGGCCACGGCCCGGTCGAACCGCCCGCCGAAGGCTCGCGCGCGGCCGAGGTGGTCACCACGTCGTTCCTCTTTTTCGCGATGCTGCTGTCCTGGGTCGCGTTCGCGCGCATCGGCTTCGGGCCGCATGACGAGCGCATCCAGCTTTTCACCTGGATGATCTCGGCCGACTTCAAGGTCGATTGGGC
>CAMDEB010000332.1 GCA_945893085.1 Rhodoplanes serenus
CGATCGAGGCCGGCCGCCCTGCCGGCGCGCCTGCCGACTGGCAGCCCGGCGCGGTGATCCGCCTGCCGTTCTCCAGCAAGCTCTGCCGCGATGGCGGCGTGGTCTGTCCGCAGGCGCTGCTGGCCGTGGCGGACACGGCGATGGTGTTCGCCTGCGCCGCGGCGTGGAACGGATACCGGCCGATGAGCGCCATCGATCAGACCATGCATTTCATGCGTCCGGTCAATTTCGACGTGCTGGCGGAAGCGCGCATCGTGCGCATCGGCCGCACCACCAGCTTTGGCCGGGTGATGCTGTCCAGTGCGACCGACAAGCGGCCGGTTGGAATGGTTTCGAGTGCGTATGCGATGTTGTGAGGCTTGTTAGGGGCGTATGTCCCAAATGATGTCCCCTCGGGCTCAACCGCGGGGGAGGAACGGAACGGGGGCCTTCCGACGGGAGGCCCTCGTTGCGTTGGGCCGGTAAGCGCCGCTCTCCCGCGGTAACCATCTCCGTCGATTCTCGAATGAATCGCAGGCTTCGGCCGGGACTTCGCGCCCGCCCAGGCGTATTCCGGAACCGGTTTCCGGATCGCGCGTTGTCGCGGTGCAGGAGCCATGAACCAAAATGCGGCTGGCGCGACTAACGGTAGGAAATCAAGGAACGATCATGGCTGACCGCACCGGCCTCGGCTTTCTCGGACTTATCTTTGGCAGCGTCACCGTCGCAGTGATGCTGATGGCATGCGCCGTGGTATTCGCGCACGTCGAAGGACATGTGGCCCTCGACGGGCCGCCCTTGGAGATCAGCAGCGTTTCGCGATAGTTGCAGCGCTCTCGGAACGAATTCTCCCTTTCCCCGTTGTCTGACCACAATGGGGATCTCCCAGGGAGAACAAATGACCAAATTCGCCATCGCTCTGGCCGCGGCAGGCTTTCTGCTGGCGGCGCCGACGTTCAGCACGCCCGCCGCCGCCGATCCCGGCATCAAGCTCGCGCAGGCGGATGTCCGGATTCAGCTCGGTAGCGATCGCCGCGTCGGTAACGATCGCCGGCGAGGCTATCGCCATCGCATGCACCATCGTGATCGCTGCAGCACCACCATCGTGATCCGCAACGGCCGCAAGACCACGGTCCGGCGCTGCCGCTGACGATCAGCTGTTGTCGAAAAATGGCCCCGCTTGCGGGGCCATTTGCTTTTGCGGCCGCGACAATACGTCGGAGGGCTGCAACGCTTCGCCGATCCGCGCGTTGTCTTCGGGAGCCAACCAACAGGAGAAGCCGATGCGCAGTTCTCTAGTCTATGGCGCCATCGTGCTGGCGCTCTGCGGCAGCATGGGATTGGCCGCCGCCCAGTCGAACCAGCCCGTGAAGTCGGATCAAGCCACTCCGCCGGGCCAGGCGACGGCCCCGATGCACACCACGCCGCCGACCGGCGCGGCGCAGCCGCAAAACCCGCTGGCCGATCAGGCCAAGCCGGCCGCTGTCGGACCTTTCCAGGCCGCGACGTCGGGTTCGATGCCGGGCGAACAGATTCCCGGCGCCACCCGGCAGACCATGCCGTCCACGGTGTCGGCCGAGAACGCGGCGCAGGACAAGCTGCCGACCGCAGCCTTCCAGCTTTCGCTCACTCCTGAACAGAAGGCCAAGATCGCAGCGAGTGTCGCTCAGGCGCCGGTCACGTCTGGAGACGTGTCCGGCTTGAAAGTGTCGAGCGAACTGCCAAGCAGTGTCGCGATGCAGGATTTCCCGCTCACTCTGACGACACAGATGCCGGAGGTCAGAAGGTACAAATACGTCAACCTTGCCGACCAGGTGCTGATCGTCGACGCGCAGAATTGGCTGGTGGTGGACGTGATCGCGAAGAAGTAGAATACGTCGATTAGAATGAGGAGGCACCATCGTCGCCGGGACACACGCGCCCGGCGACGATGTTTTTTGTGCCGATCAGCCGTTGCTGTGACGGCTGTGCGGCGCCTGCGGCTTCCACTGTCCCAGGCTGTCGGCGATGATCTTCATCGAGGTCATCGCCGCCTGGCTCAAGGCCGCGTAGCCGGCGATTTCCCGCTGCACGCGCTCACCCTCGCTGCGCAGCATGTCGCGCACGCCGGTGAGTTCGGCCATCACGCGCTCAATTTCGACGATCGACGCGCCGGACACGCGCTGGATCAGCGAGTTGATGTTTTCGGCGTTGTCGGCGTTGTCCGGACGGGACCGGCGGAACGTGGAAACGTCGCGGCGGACGAACTCGCGGATCTCGCCTTCGACTTCGTTGACTGTCGCGCTGGCCTCGGCGGCCGCCTGATCGACCTCGCCCAGCCGTTCGGGTCTGATGACCGTCATCTCATGTACTCCCTGACTCGCACTGTTGCCGTTGGTCCTCCCCAGCGCGGGGATTGCGCCATGGGAGTGCGGCGGCACGGTGACGAATCTAGGGCGTGACTGGGTTTGCGGAATCCGGGGGCGCTCAATAGCCGATGACGATTTCGCCGATCACCGGCCGCGCGGCGCGCAGGTTGGGGTCATTCGAGATCAGTTCCCGGTCGCCCATGACGGCGCCGCGCGCCTGCTCCGGCGTCTTGCGGTCGGGCATCAGGCGGACGCCCATCTTGCAGCCGCCCGGCAGCAGCGTCAGTGCGCCGCCTTGCCAGTCGGTGACCGATGCCGTGCCGTCTGAGCCGAAGCCGGTGAGCTTGAACGGCCGGCCGTTGGCCTTCTCCAGCGCCGCGAGCGGAATGCCGAGCTTGAGGCCCTTCGGCGCGACCCATTGCGATTGTCCGGTGATCACGATCACCGACGTGTCGCTGCGCGAAGCGTCGTTGTTCCAGAGCACCTCGAGTCGCCGCTTGGCGTCGTTGGGATAGAGCACCGAGGCGTTGAGGCGGGTGCCCTCGGGACCGTCCACTTCGGTGTAGGCGACGTTGCGGGAGTCGTACTTGATGGCGAGCTTGAGGTGGGTGGAATCCTTGGCGAACACGCCGTTGCAGGCGACGACGTTGGCGGGCTGCGCGGGGGGGCGTGGGGCCGCGGGCTTTTGCGCGGGCGATCCGTCCTGCGCCGGTTGCTGCTGCGCCTGGGCGGGGCGCTGCGGCGCCGCCGGCTCGGGCCAGCGGTCTTGAACCGTGGGTGGTGGGGCGGGCGGGCGGGCGCCCGGCGGCGGCGGCGGCGGCGGGAATTGCGCCGATGCAATCGCCGGCAGGGCGGCGAGCCATGCCGCGCCGAGCGCTAAGCGAAGCCAGGGACGTTGCATGGCGGGCCTCCGGAACAGGCGCGGGTTTCGTTCGGCGCGGATCATACACACCGATTGTGGCAAGGGGAGTCACGTTCACGGTGCGGCTGTTCTAGGCTACAAGCAGACAACCCGCCGGACGGTGCCGCAGGAACGACATGATTCACACTCTTCGCGCCGCGATCATTCTGCTCGCCGGCACTGTCGCGGCCGCGGCGCAGAACGCGCCCGCCGACGCCGTCAAGGATCTGGCCCCGACCGGCACGCTGCGCGCGGCGATCAACAGCACCAACGTGGTGCTGGTGCAGAAGGATGCCGCGACCGGCGCGCTGAGCGGCATCACCGTCGACCTGGCGCGCGAGCTGGCGCGGCGGCTCGGTGTGCCGATCGTGCTGAACGAGTACCGCGGCGCCGGCACGGTGTTCGCCGCCGCCAAGGCCGATGCCTGGGACATCGGCTTCGTCGCCATCGAGCCGGTGCGCGCCGCCGAGATCAATTTCACCGCGCCCTATGTGCTGGTCGAGGGCGGCTACCTGGTGCCGGTCAATTCGCCGCTGAAGGCGATCGCCGAGGTCGACCGCACAGGCGTGCGCGTCGGCGTCGGGCTCGGCTCGGCCTACGACCTCTATCTGACGCGCACGATCAAGAACGCGACGCTACATCGCGCCAAGACTGGCGGATGGGAAGCGACCATCGGCATCTTCCGCGCCGAGAAGCTCGACGTAGCGGCCAGCGTCAAGGTGCCGCTCGTGGCCTATGCCAAGACCCAGTCCGACGTGCGGCTCATCGACGGCAGCTTCATGGAGATCCAGCAGGCGATGGGCACGCCGAAGGGCCGCGGCGAGGCCGGCGTGCGTTATCTCAAGGCGTTCGTCGAGGACGTGAAGCAATCCGGCTTCGTCGCCGACGCGCTCAGGCGCGCCAGCCAGCCCGACGCCACCGTCGCGCCGCCGGCTGCGAACTGACACCGCACCGATCCCGCATTCCAGAAAGGCAACACCGTGAGCCAAGGTACCCCTCAGGTCGCCCCCGACGTCGTCAAGTCCCTCGCGCCGACCGGCACGCTGCGCGCCGCGATCAACCTCGGCAACTCGGTGCTGTCGCAGGGCACGCCCGAGGCGCCGACCGGCATCACGCCGGACCTGGCGCGCGAGCTCGCCAAGCGGCTCGGCGTGCCGGTGAAGCTCATTCCGTTCGACGCCGCCGGCAAGACCTTCGAGGCGATGAAGGCGGGCGGGATCGACATCGTGTTCCTGGCGATCGAGCCGGTGCGCGCCGCCGACATCGCGTTCAGCGCGCCCTACGTCATCATCGAGGGCGTCTACATGGTGCCGAAGAATTCGGAGCTGAAGGCGGTCGCCGACGTCGACCGCGCCGGCGTGCGCATCGGCGTCAACAAGGGCTCGGCCTACGACCTTTATCTCACCCGCACGCTTAAGCACGCGACGCTGGTGCGCGGCGACGACGGCCCGTCGCTGTTCGTCAACGAGAAGCTCGAGGCTGCGGCCGGCGTGAAGCAGCCGATGGTCGCCTTCGCCAGGAGCCATCCCGACGTGCAGGTGCTGGACGGCCGCTTCATGGAGATCCAGCAGGCGATGGGCACGCCGCAGGGCCGCGATCCCGGCGCGAAATATCTCAAAGAGTTCGTCGAGGAGATGAAAAAGTCGGGCTTCGTCGCCGACGCGCTGAAGCGGAGCAACCAGCCGGACGCGGCGGTGGCGCCGCTGGCGTGATAGGGCGCCACTCTCTCTCCGTCATGCCCGGCCTTGTGCCGGGCATCCACGCCTTCCTTCGCCGATGCAAACAAGCAAGACGTGGATGGCCGGGACAAGCCCGGCCATGACGGCTGTGTGTGTGTTGCCGCGGTCGCGCCGCTGGCATAGTCACCGCTGCGCCTTCAGCCCCTCCGCGACGCACCGGTCGACGAACTCGACGCGCTTGTCGAGGCTGATGCGCGCGTTGTTGGCTTCGGCCTTCATCCAGCACTGGCCGGCGATCTTCTCGCGGGTGATCGGACCGTCGTCCTCCGGCGCGGGCTTGGGCGCCGCCTGCCGGACGGTACCGCGCGGCAGGTTGCTGCGCGGCGAGCCCGGCGCCACGGTCCTTGGCGGTTCCGCGGCCGCGGGCGCCGCAGGCGGCGCGGCGACCA
>CAMDEB010000333.1 GCA_945893085.1 Rhodoplanes serenus
TGGTCACCGGCCGCATTCCCGACATCGATGCAAGCCAACTCCTGCCGGTGGTCGAGCAGTTGGACAAGTCATTGGACGCCGTGCGGACGAAGCATCCGGGATACACCGTTTCGGTGACCGGCCTCTCCGCGATTGCCGCGCGCAACAGCGCCACCATGATCGGCAAATTGAATGCGGCGCTGACGGTCGAGATCGTCTTCGTCGCCGCGTTCATCGGGCTCGCCTTCCGCTCGTTCTTCATGATGGTGGTGAGCATCCTGCCGGGCATTTTCCCGGTGGTGGTGTCGGGAGCGGTGCTGTGGGCGATGGGCGAGGGCCTGCAGTTCGCCAGCATCGTGGCGCTCACGGTTTCGTTCGGGCTCGGCCTGAGCGCAACGATCCATTTTCTCAACCGGTTGCGGCTCGAATACCGGCCCGGCGAGGACCCGGCGCTGGGGGTCAAGCGGCCGACCGTGCTGGTCGGCCCGGCCTTGATCCTGACATCCCTGGTGCTGGCCTGCGGATTGGCGGTCACGGTGTTCTCGGACCTGCCGTCGCTGCGCCTGTTCGGCTGGCTGAGCGCGTTCGCCATGATCGCCGCATTGGTCGGCGACCTGCTGATCCTGCCTGCGACGGTGATGGTGACGCGCAAGTTGATGCGCCGGCTGGCCCCATCGCGGTCTCAGGTCTGAGCCTGCGAAGCGATCCCGCCCGCCCTTAATTCGCCGGAGCGCTGCTTGCCTTCGCTTTGCTGAGCGAGATCAGGACTTCCGACATCTCGCTTCCCGGCGATTGGATCGAGATCTGCTGGCGGTCGCCGCGCGTGGTCAACGACAGGATGGCCGAGAAGATCGGGCCAAGCGCCCGCACCTGGATTTGATTGCCGGTCGCAATGCCCGAGATGCTGCCGATGGCGCCGCGGGTGGATTCGGTCCACATGCCGGAAATCTCGCCAACCTTGTGGCTGACATTGCTCTTCAGCTCGAACGTGTAGCTGTCGCTGGCGCAACGCAGCTCGATCTGAAGGTTCATGGCGCTGCTGTCGGGCCGGTATGTGGCCCGGCAGCGAATGCGCTCCTTGGTGCCGCTCGACAGGGCGATGGTGCCGGTCCCCGACCACGATCCGGCCAGGGGCCCGAACGGATTTTCGGCGGGCCTTTGGGCGTAGCCCGGGGACGCCGCCGCCACGGCAAGCGCCAGCGCGACGAGAAACCCCTTGATCGCCTGGGCTAAGGGCTGCGTCGCTCGAAATAACATGAAAATCTTGCCGCTATGGAATGGAAGATGGAGCCCGGGACGACGCTTCGGCTTTGCAGGCAATGTGGTGTCGATTCGACGATCTGCCCACAATCTTAGTCTCTCAATCGCCGCTGCGAAGCCTTTTGTAAGGGCCTAACGGGCAGTCGTGGAAGGGGTTCCGGCGTCTGCGGGGACTCTTACCAGCGGTTCAGGCTGGTCGCCTTGCCCTCGACCTGGATGACCGCTTCCTTGGCTCCCGACCGGAGCCAGGTCTCGCAGACCTCCTCGGGCTGCACCGGGCCGAGCGTCCGGCAAAGCTGGGCGCCCTTGAGCTTCCAGGCCCCCGCCAGGGCGATGGGCCTCTGGCCGGCGACCGTCAGCGTACCGGACAGCGCGCCGTTGGCAGCGAGGTTGACGCGGCCGGTGAAGTGCTTGCCGCCTTCCAGGTCTATCGAGTTGACCGAAAGGCCCTTGCCGACCAGCGCCTGCATTTCGGCTGCGGTGAACGGCTTGCGGTCCTGGGCCGATGCGGCGCCGCCGATGACGACGGCACAGATCGCGAGCAATGACGTACGGCGCATCCGCGAACCCCCAAGAGCTAAACCGACGGGATGAATTTCATCGCCGGCACGAAAATTCCTAGCAGCGACTGCGGCCAGGGCACCGACATGAACCTGTCGAAGGTGATGTAGATCGCCAGCACCAGGCACACCGCATAGGGGATGACCAGCGACCAGCGCTCCGGGCCTTCGAGCCGCATGAACACGACGACGAAGATCGCCACCGTCGGGATGAAGCCGATGACCGCCATCGTCGCCATGAAGGCGAGCAGATAGCCGAAGAACCGCGCGGCGCGCTCGACGATGGTGCGCACCGGCAGGTGTCCGGTATCGGAGGTGAGATCCATGTGGATTGCCTCTCCCACCTCTTGCTGCGCCTGTTCGCCCAGGCCCGCAACTCTGGCCGCGGTGGGTTTGCGGCACATCTCGTTGAACAGACTGAGGCCCGCAACCGTCAGCGCGATGGTGCCCACCACCAGCGGGACCAGCTTGGCGCTGAAGTGCCACTGCAGCGCCACGGCCACCATGGTGCCGATCACGGCGATGAACGCCATGGTGAACAGTTGCGAAGGATGAAACGCCGGCATCTGGAAGCTCGAAAGCATCCGGATCGGGCCGCCCTGCCGGCGGATGTCGGCGATCAGCGGTCGCAACAGGCCGACCAGCGCCATGATCAGCAGCACGGCCACCACCGGGCGCCAGAGCCACGTGAAGCCGTAACGCTCGACCGAGATGAACATGTAGCGCTCGATGCTGTCGCCGAGCACCAGGCCGAGGATCAGCGGCGGCCGCGGCCACTTGAACTGCTTCATCAGCCAGCCGATCACGCCGAAGAACAGCAGCGCGTACAGATCGCCCCAGTTTCGCGACGCCTCGAAGGCACCGATGTAGACGATGCCGAGCACGGCGGGCAGGATCAGCGTGTAGCGCAGCGTGGCCAGCCGCGCGAACTGCGGGCTGAAGGCGTAGCAAAGGCCCGCGCCCAGGATATTGGCGAGCGCCACCGACCACACCATCGTGTAGGTGATGTCGAGGTGCTTGTGCAGCATGTCCGGACCCGGCACCAGTCCGTGGATCAGGAAGGCGCCGAGCAGGATCGCCATGGTCGCGCTGCCCGGCACGCCGAAGGCGATGGTCGGCACCAGCGCGCCGCCCTCCTTGGCGTTGTTCGAGCTTTCCGAGGCGATCACGCCGCGCACGTCGCCCTTGCCGAAGGTCTCGCGCGCGCCCTTCTCGGTCTTCAGCGCGTGGCCGTAGGCGAGCCAGTCCACCACGGAGGCGCTGATGCCGGGAATCGAGCCGATGCCGCCGCCGATCCACGAGCAGCGCACGATCAGCCACCAGTTGTCCATGCAGTCCTTCACGCCCTGCCACTGGCCCCTGTAGATGTTCTTCTTGTCGATCTCCTTGGAGATCGTGGTGCGGGCGATCAGCAGGTCGCACAGTTCCGGCAGTGCGAAGATGCCGAGCAGCAGCGGCGTCAGCGGCAGGCCGTCCCAGAGATAGAGGCTGTCGAACGTCCAGCGCAGCGTTCCCGTTTGCGGGTCCGATCCGATCATCGCGATCATGATGCCGAAGCAGCCGGCGGCGACGCCGCGCAGCGGCGCGCTGCCGGAGAGCACGGCCACCATGGAGATGCCGAGAATCGAAAACGCCAGCAGTTCCGGCGACCCAAGGTAGAGCATCACCGGGCGCAGAATCGGAATCGAGACGGCGAGCAGCGCCGCGCCAAAAATCCCGCCCATCAGCGACGACATGTAGGCCGCGCTGAGCGCGCGCCCGGCCTCGCCGCGCTTGGCCATCGGGAATCCGTCGAGCACCGTGGCCGCTGAAGCGGCCCCTCCGGGCACGCCGAACAGAATGGCCGGTATGGGATCGCCGGTCGCGGTGGTCGCGCCAAGCCCGAGCAGCAGCGCGAACGCCGAGTAGGGGTCCATGGCGAAGGTGAACGGCAGCAGCATCGCCGTGCCGGTGAGGCCGCCGATGCCCGGAACGATGCCGAGCACCAGGCCCATGATGCAGCCCAGCCCCAGGAACATCAGCCGGTGCGGCTCCATCAGCGTGAAGAACGCCTTGCCGGCCGCTGTCGCCATGAAGGCGGCTTCCGCCCCGAACCCTTCCATCGGTCAATCGCCTTCCACGGTTCGTTTCGCGCTCATCATGTGTCGCGTGCCCTGAGGGTGATCGTCAACGCTGGGGCCGGGCGGCCACGGCCTGGCGCGCCCGTTCAATAACACGGGTGGGGCTGGCATAAAGCCGGGCCACCAGCGCTTGAAGGTCGTCGCCGGAAATCGGCTCGACGTCGAGCTTCATCTTGCCGGCTTCCGCCAGCAGGTTCTTGTCGGCGAAGGCCTCGGTGAAGCCCTTGCGCAAGGCCGCGACCCGCTCCGGCGGTACACCCGGAGGTAGCACGAACGGCCGGCCGAACATGCCCTGGCTGAACACCAGTTCCATGACCTGGCGATCCTCGTCGGTTTTGGCCAACCGGCTCGCCAGCGGCACACCGGCCTTGTTCAGGTCGGGATGCCCGGCAAGGCTCAACTGGGCAATGACCTTGATGAAGCCCTTGGCGAACCACTCGGGATAGAAATTGACCAGGCCGGTCCAACCGATGCCGCAGGCGCCCTGCACCTCGCCGCGCTCGATCGCAAGCGTCAGCTCGCGGCTGCCGGGATAGCCGGTGACGATGCGAAACTTGGCGCCGAGCACGTTGTTGAGCACGGACGGCAGGTCGTAGGTGGTGGCGCCCGGATTGCTGGCCCCGAGGATCGTTTCGGTCGTCAGCACGTCCTGAAAGCTCTTGATCGGCCCGTCGGCGCGCACGAAGCAGATGTAGACGTCATTGTTGGCGCTGCCGAGATAGTTGAACTTGCTGGGATCGTGCTGCACCGGCGTGTCGCCCAGCAGCGTCTGCAGCACCGCGCCGGGAAACAGCGCGCCGATGGCGGTGCCGTCCTTCGGCGCGACGGAATAGATATAGCCCGCGGCGCGATTGCTGCCGGCGCCGGTCATGTTCTGCGGCACGACCGTCGGATTGCCGGGAATGGCATTGCCGAGATAGCGTCCGAGCAGCCGGGCATAGGTGTCATAGCCGCCGCCGGCCGACGAGCCGACCACGAGCTGGATCTGCTTGCCCTTGTAGAATTGCTCGACCGAGTCCTGCGCCACCGCCAAATCGACGGCCCACAGTGCACAGGCGCCGGCGACGATGGCGTGCCGCACGCAAGACCCGATCGACATCCTGACGTCCCGCAATGTTCGACAGTCAGGCGGCCGGTTGCCCCCCCCGCCTGCGGGCGGAAGGTTTCCAGGCGGGGCTGGCTCTGTCAACAGCGGCTGCCGGGAGCGAAGGGAGCGGGGGCAATGGCCGAAGCCCCGCGGACGCGCTAGGCTCCCCGCCGCAGCCGCCCGGACCGCGACAAGCGGACGCAGGAAGCGGCCGCGCGCAAGCTGCCCCGCAGTCCGGCGGCAACATGAAACCCTGTTGGTGGAAACCCCATGATCGACCTCTATGGATTGACCAGCCCGAACGTGCAGAAGATTTTCATCATGCTCGAGGAGACCGGGCTGAAATA
>CAMDEB010000334.1 GCA_945893085.1 Rhodoplanes serenus
GTCTCTCGATTGGTTCAACATGCTCTACCAAGTGCTGCTCGGCCATGAGAAAGGCCCGCGCTTCGGCTCGTTCGTCGCCGTCTATGGTTTGAAAAACACGGTCGATATGATCGACGGCGCACTGGCGCGCTCGGCGTGAAGGCTCCTGCAATTCCTCCGGCTTATTGGCAATGACTCTCGATTCGTACGCCTTGATCGGCGTCACCATCGTGTTCTCGTCGTTCGTCTCCGGCGTGTTCGGCATGGCCGGCGGCATGGTGCTGCTCGGCGTGCTGTTGATCTATTTCGACGTCGCGACCGGCATGGTGCTGTTTTCGATCATCCAGCTCGCCACCAACGGCTGGCGCGCGCTGCACTGGCGGCAGTTCGTCCTCTGGCCGATCTTCTACTGGTACGTGGCCGGCGGCTTGGTGGCGTTCGTGTTCATGCGATACATCGCCTTCGTTCCCGACAAGGCGATGGTCTATCTTGGGCTTGGCCTCATTCCGTTTGCGGTTGAGGCATTGCCGGCCGCGATGCGCCCGAACATCGAGTGGCGCGGCGTGCCGTTCATCACCGGCGTGCTCACCACCATCATCCAGTTCCTCGCCGGCGTCGGCGGGCTGTTCATGGACATCTTTTTCCAGAAGAGCACGCTGGATCGCAAAACCACCAACGCCACCAAGGCGATCGTGCAGACCTTCAGCCACGTGCTGCGCGGGGCCTATTTCGCCTCACTCGCCGGCTATGGCGATCTGAAGGTGGCGGACTGGGCCCCCGCGGTGGTGCTGGCGATCGTCGGCGCGATGCTTGCGCCGTTCGTGCTCGAGCGCATGAGCGATCACGGCTTTCGGCAGTGGACGCGCGTGATCGTCTTCACGCTCGCCGCGGTCTATCTGGTGCGCGGCGGCCTGCTGCTGTGGCAGGGCTCTCCGGAATGAACGCAAAAAAATGAGGCGGCCTTTCGGCCGCCTCGAATGCACGTCCGGGCGAGGCCGATGCGCAGCTCAGGCGAACATCTGGATCTGGCCGTTGAGCGCCATCAAGCCGGTTTCGACGCCAAGCTTCGGGAACTTCTCCTTCACCTGCTTGCGAAACTCGGCCATCGCCTCGCGGTGCGTCTCGGTTTCGATCTTCGGATTGGCGACCTTCTCGGCGCCGTAGGCGATCTTGGCCGCGCCGCAATCCCGATGGTCGATCGCGACAATCTTCTTGATGTGATGCAATTGGATCGAGGTGCCGAGATTGTCCCAGAACGCCTTGTGCCAGTCCTTGAAAGCCGGGGCGACCACGCCGATGGCGGCGCCCGCGATCACGAACTGGCTGTACTTTCCGGCCAGTCCTTTGGCGACAACGTGGCGGCGCACCGGTCCTTGCAGACGGGGGTCGATGCAGCCGAGCACCATCGCCTCGTAATTGCCTTCGGCGGCGAATGCGGCATAGGGCGCGAGTGCGAGCGACGCGCCGCCTGCGGCCACACCTTGGATGAAGCGGCGGCGGCTGAACTGGCCGCGCAGCAGGTCGGCGCAGCAGGTGCAAGTCTGTGTGTGGATGATGTTGGATGTAATGGGCCCCCTCCAGGAAAATCAATTCAGCATAACAAGCCGCCGCTGTGGAACCAATGGGCACTGCCAGATTTTTTCGCGTACAGCCTACTGACTTGCCCACACGATGCGCGCGATCCACACCACGTCCTCGAGCGAAAGCACGCGGTCGGGGTGATCGGCGTTGAGCGATTTCAGCTCCACGGTCTTTGCGGTCTGACGCTTGAGCTCCTTGACCGTCACTTCGCCGGCCTTGGTCTTGACCACGACGCGGTCGCCGCGCCGCACCGGAGCGGCTGGCGAAACGATGATGACGTCGCCGTCGCGATAGGCCGGTTCCATCGACTCGCCGGAAATCTCCAGCGCATAGGCGTGCTCGTCGTTGACCGCCGGAAAAGCGATTTCGTCCCAGCCCTTGCCGACCGGAAAGCCGCCGTCGTCGAAATAACCGCCGGCGCCCGCTTCGGCGAAACCGATCAGCGGCACGGCCTGCGCCGCGCCGGTGCTGTCGGCGATCAGCGAAACGAAAGCCTCGACGCTCACCCCGGTGGCCGTCAGCGACTTGGCGATCGACTCGGTCGAGGGCCAGCGCGCGCGTCCCTCCGGCGTGATGCGCTTCGACTTGTTGAAGGTGGTGGGGTCGAGACCGGCGCGCTTGGCAAGGCCCGAGGGCGACAGCTTGGCGCGCGCCGCCAACCGGTCGAGAGCCGTCCAAATCTGAGCGTGTGTCAGTGAGTTTGCCATTCCCGGCCTCCAGGCTTCCGGGTTGAGACTAATATCCAAAAATAGGAATTATAGCCTTAACCGCGACGTGTCCAGTCCTACCTTGATGAACTCAATGGTGGCCGATAGGGTTTCGGCCCGGAGCGCACTGTGATCGGCTTTTTTGAACGCTTGGCCCGACCATTGCTGCGGGCGCTCGATCCGGAAGACGCCCACGCGCTGACCGTCAAGGCGCTCAAATTCGCCCCCCTGCCGCGCCCTCGGGCGGGCGATTCGCGGCTCGCGGTGCGGGCCTTCGGGCTCAATTTTTCCAATCCGATCGGCATGGCCGCGGGCTTCGACAAGCACGCCGAGGTACCCGACGCGCTGCTGCGCCTGGGCTTCGGCTTTGTCGAGATCGGTACCGTCACCCCGCTGCCGCAGCCCGGCAATCCGCGGCCGCGGCTGTTTCGGCTGGAGGCCGATCAGGCGGTGATCAACCGGTTCGGTTTCAACAGCGAGGGCGAGGCGGCGGTGCTGGCGCGGCTCGCGGCGCGCGCCGGGCAAGGCGGCATCGTCGGCGTCAATGTCGGGGCCAACAAGGAATCGGCGGACCGCGCCGCCGACTATGTCCGCCTGATCGAGGCGGTCGCGCCGGTCGCGAGCTTCGTCACCGTCAACATCTCGTCGCCCAACACGCCCGGCTTGCGCAACCTGCAGCAGGCGTCGGTGCTGGACGATCTGCTCGCGCGCGTCGTCGAGGCCCGCAACCGCGTGGTCGCGCGCGCCGGTCCGACGCCCGTGCTGCTCAAGATCGCACCGGATCTTTCGCTGGCCGAGCTCGACGACGTGGTCGGTATCGCGCGGGCGCGGGAGATCGACGGCATGATCGTCGGCAACACCACCATCGGCCGGCCGGCATCGTTGCGCGATCGTGCGACGGCGGGTGAGGCGGGAGGACTTTCGGGCCGGCCGCTGTTTGCGCTGTCGAACCGGATGCTGGCCGAGACCTATGTGCGGGTCGAAGGCGAATTTCCGCTGATCGGCGCCGGCGGCATCGATTCCGGCGCGACGGCACTCGCCAAGATCAAGGCCGGAGCCGATCTCATTCAGCTTTATAGCGCGCTGGTGTTCCGCGGCCTTGGCCTGGTGGCCGAGATCAAGGCCGAGCTTGCGGCGGCGCTCGACCGCGGCGAGGCCGAACGGCTCACCGACTTGGTGGGCTCCGATGCCGCCGCCATGACGGCAGAGGATTGGCCGGGGTGATCACCGCCCGCGCGGCGCGCGCACCAGCCGCAGGATCAGCCAGATCGGGATCACCAGCACCGCGCCGAGCAGGAAATACTGCCAGAGCCAGCGTACCGTATCGAAGCCCATGTCCCAGATCGTGGCGATCATCTTGCGCGCGCTTTCCACGATGTTCCATGGATCGAGCCCGAGCGCGGACAGCACCACGCCAATCAGCACCGACAGCAGGATCAGCTTGCCCAGCACCGCGAGCGGCGGCCCGCCGAGGAATCGATTGACCTTGTCGGGCATCGCAGTCTCCGTTGTCCGTGCTGGTATTCTATCATGGAATGATCGTGTTGGATTCAAGGTCTGATGGCCGCGCAACCGCTCTTCGTCTCGTCTGGTGATCTCGTCGCCGACCGGCGCTACCAATGGGCGCTGGACTATCTGGCGCGCGGTGATGCCGTTGCCGCAGCCGACATCCTGCAACAGGTGGTGGAGACGGCGCCGGGATTTGCCACCGCCTGGTTCGCGCTCGCCCTGATCCGGGAAAAGACCGGTGACCGCGACGGCGCCGTGGCGGCGTTCGCGGCGGCGCGCGACGCGGACCGCGAGGACTATCATGGCGCGCGGCTGCACCTGGCGCGTCTGGGCGTGGGCGAGGCGACGCCGGCGATGACGGCGACCTACGTGCGCCGCTTGTTCGACCAGCACGCGCCGGATTTCGATCAGTCCCTGGTTGAGCGGCTGGAGTATTGCGGCCCGGAAATCCTGCGCGAGGCGGTGCGATCGATGGCGGGCGATCCGTTGCGGCTTGGTTCGGTGCTGGACCTTGGCTGCGGAACAGGACTGTCCGGCGCGGCATTCCGGCCGCACTGCGACTGGCTGGTGGGCATGGACGTCTCGCCGGGCATGATCGAGCAGGCGCGGGCGAAGGGACTTTACGACCGTCTGATCGCCGCCGAGCTGATGGAATTCCTGAGCGGCGAGGCGGGCGCGCAATATCATCTCGCTCTGGCCGCCGATGTATTCGTGTACTGCAGCGACCTCGCGCCGATCGCGGAAGCCGTGACGCAGGTGCTCGCGCCGGGCGGCCTGTTCGCGTTCACGGTCGAGACCCACTCCGGCGCTGGCGTCCGGCTGCGCGAAACCCTGCGCTACGCCCACAGCGCCGATCATGTGCGGGACGCCATCGCCGGCGCGGGCCTGCGGCTCCTGCACCTCGCAGGCGCTTCGACCCGCATGGAGAGGGGTGAGCCGGTCTCCGGGCTGGTCGTGGTGACGGCTGCCTCAACCGCGTCACCTTCCGCCGCTAGGCCGTAAGCCGTGACCGCCCAAGAGCTCGCCCAACACACCGACATCGCCCCGGAGCTGCCGGAGACGTTCGCGCGCTGGTTTGCGCAGCGCGGCTGGACGCCGCGCGCCCACCAGATCGAACTGTTGGCACGCGCCCGCGACGGCCGTTCGGTGCTGCTGATCGCGCCGACCGGCGGCGGCAAGACGCTCGCGGGTTTCCTGCCGAGCTTGGTCGAGCTCTATGACCGCAACGCCAAGCCGCGGCGGCTGGTGTCGACCGGAAAGGAGATCCGGCGCTCCGAAGGCCTGCACACGCTTTACATCTCTCCACTGAAAGCGCTGGCCGTCGATATCGCGCGCAATCTGGAAACCCCGGTCGCCGAGATGGGCCTACCCGTTCGCATCGAGACCCGCACCGGCGATACGCCGACCTCGAAGCGCCAGCGCCAGCGCCGCGATCCGCCCGACATCCTGCTGACCACGCCGTGTACCGCGCCCGGTTCTTTGGACACAAGTTTGATTTAAGCGACGTGCTTCATGTTGGCTTGCTCCCAGGCAAGACGGGTTTTGCGCGGGCTGCGT
>CAMDEB010000335.1 GCA_945893085.1 Rhodoplanes serenus
GAACGCGCGGCAAGAAGGGAAGGACGTCGCTTGAACGAGGACGAGAAGGCGCTGCTCGCCAGCGCGCGGCTGGATGACGCGTGGCCGCTGGTGGAGCTGTTCTCCACCATTCGCCGCGAGCATCCCGACGACGGCAACCGCGCGATCCAGCATCTGATCGACAAGCTGAAGGCGCACGGCATTCCGGTCATGGTGCACGAGCCGCAGCTCTACCTGACGCTGCCGAAGGGTGCGCATGTCGAGGCCGACGGCCGCCAGATGTTCGCGCGGCCAGCGCCGATGACCAGGCCCGCGCCGCAGGGCGTCGATGCGCCGCTGGTGTTCGTTGCCAAGCCGATCAATCCGCCGGCCGGCTGGGGACCGTCGAGCGCGGTGGTGTTCGGACCGGGCTACGATCCGGCGCCGGGCACGCCCGACCTCAAGGGCAAGATCGCCGTCTACAACGGCATGATCTCCTCCGACCGCATCATGGGCTTTCATGCGCTCGGCGCCGTCGGCGTCATCGCCGCCAATCCGGGAAAGATCGCCCATTGGGGCGGCGGCAGCGCGACCTGGGGCACCGCCGATCTCGACGATTTGCCATACAAACCGGCGATCCCCGCCGTGGCGGTGAACCGCGCTGATGGCGATGCGCTGATCGCGCTGGCCGGGAAGGGCGGCCGCGCCAGGATCGTGACCGAGTTCGAGGAGGGCTGGTTCCGCAACCTGCTCCCGGTGGTGGAAATCCGCGGCAAGAGCGAGCCGGAGAAGTTCGTGCTGCTGCACGGGCATTACGATTCCTGGGACGTCGGCGTCGGCGACAACGCCACCGGCGATGCCGCGATGCTGGAGATCGCGCGAATGCTGTGGGAGCATCGCGGCACGCTCGAGCGCAGCGTGCGCATCTGCTGGTGGCCGGGGCATTCGACCGGGCGCTTTGCCGGCAGCACCTGGTATGCTGACGCCTTCGCGCTCGACCTGGGGCGCAACTGCCTGGCGCATCTGAATTGCGACAGCCCCGGCTGCCGCGACGCCACCGATTATCATCTCATCCCGTGGATGGCGGAGAACGCCGGTTTCGTGCGCGGCGTGGTGCGCGACGCGGCCGGCAAGGACGCCGAGGGAAGGCGGCCGCACCAGTCATCCGACTTCTCGTTCAACAATCTCGGTATCACCGGGTTCTTCTCGTCGTCCTCGCGCATCCCGAAGGCGGAGATCGAGAAGCGCGGCTACTACTACGTCATGGGCAACGGCGGAAACCTGGAGTGGCACACCGACGACGACCTGATGCCGGTCGCCGACAGGAACGTGCTGCTGACCGACATCAAGGTCTATGCGCTGGCGGCGTTCCGGCTGGCCAATTCGCCGCTGCTGCCGTGGGATTGGCGGGCGCTGCTCAAGGAGTTCGACCGCACCGTGACCGGCTACGCCGAGAAGGCCGGGCCGCGGTTCGACTTGCAGCCGGTGCGCGACGCGGTTGCCGCGCTCGATGCGTCGCTGTCGCGCTTCGCAGCGGCGGCGGAGGCCGGCAGCGTCAAGCCAACGGCTGCGAACGACGTGCTGCTGAAGCTTTCGCATCTGCTGGTGCCGCTGAACTACATCCGCGGCACACGCTGGCGGCGCGATCTGAGCGTGCCGGCGCCGCCGCTGACCGCGCTCGCGATCGCCGCCGAGCTCGACCGCTATCCGCCGACCGCCCTGCCGTTCGCCCAGACCCATCTCAAGCGCGGCATGAACCAGGTTCTGGCGGCGCTGGAGGAGGCGCGGGAGCGGGTGTCGGCGGTGCTGCCGGGTTAGGCTCTTAGCGGGTCGCGTCGTGCGTCAGGCTCGATGCCGATACCGGCCATCCGCCGGGCTTCGGCTCGGTTCGCGCGACGATCGCTCGCCGCACCGGGGTCGCACCAAAGCTCTGGCCGCCGATGTCGAGAGATGCGCGCGGCGGCAAGGTCTGGACCGGCGGCGGCGGCGCCTTCCCCGAAGTCGCCATGTTGTGCGACGGCTTCATCGACGGCATCAGCGGCCGCACAGCCTCCGTTGGCGCCGGCCGGACCGGTGCGGTGCGCTCGATACCGGAGAACTCCTGGTCCATGGCCAACGCGCTGGCCGAAGCCTCGGTCTCGGGCATGGCTGGCGCTGCGCTTGCCAATGGCAGCGTGGGATCGTCCGGTGGCGCGACGGGAACGACCGCAACCTCCCGTGGCGGCGCCGGGCTGGTCGTGGCCGGCGGCGGTACCGGTTCGGCGCGCGGCGCGCTTGGTGCGGTGGCGATGATGGGTGTTGCGACTGGCCTTGCGGCGACCACCGGCGCTCGTTCCGGCGGTTTGGCGGCGACCAGCGGCGCAGCGGCGCCGGGAACCACCTGCACCACGCGATAGCCGCGCTTTTTCAGTTCGCGCAGCAGCTCCGGCAGCGCCAGCGCGGTCGCCGGCTGGATGTCGTGCAGCAGGATGATGCCCTTGCCGCGCGCGTCGAGCCGGCTGAGCGTCCGCTTGACGATTTCGCTCGCGCTGATGTGGCGCCAGTCGTCGCCGACAATGTCGGCGCTCCAGGTCGTGGTCTTGCGCGAGCGCAGATAGTTTTCAACGGTCGGCGCGCGCAGCAGGCCGGGGATCCGGAAAAACGGCGCGACGGTGCCGTCCTTGCCGAGCGCGGCCGCGGTCGAGGCAAAGCCCTGTTCGATCTCCCGTTGCACGGCGTCCAGCGGCATGCGCTCGAACGCCAGCGGATGGTTCTCGCTGTGGGTGCCAATGACGTGGCCTTCGGCGTGGATCCGGCGCAGCAGCTCCGGATAGGCGCGCGCCATGCGGCCGATGATGAAATAGTTGGCCTCCACGCAATGCGAGGCCAGGGTTTCCAGCACGCGATTGGTGTAAGGCGGCAGCGGGCCGTCGTCGAAGGTCAGCACGACCTCCTTGTCGGCAAGCGGCAGCGAGTCCGGATACTGGATGGTGCCGAGGCGGGCGTAGGTGGCCGGATCGATCGTCATGACGCGGCTCGTTCCCAAGCCGGCAGGATTGGCCGTGCATTCGGCCGCGTTCGCCGCGGCGAGGCCGCCGAGCAAACTGAATCCCAATGCCAAGACTGCGATCGCGCGCGCGGACATTGTCGTCCTGCATCAATCCGCGGAAGTCCGGTGGCTGGCCCGCCGCCGAATCTCCAAATCCGCAACCGCATCTTCGGCCACATTAGGTGGAAACGAGATCGCGGGCCGAAGAATCCCCAAGCATATTTAATGCCGCCGGGGCGGCCGTTGGCGTCAAACGCGGTTAACGCGCGAACTGGCCCGCAGGGACGACGTGCACCACGCGATAGCCGCGGCGTTTGAGCTCGCGCAGGAACTCCGGCAGCATCGCGGCGGTCTGGGCGTGAATGTCGTGGAACAGCACGATGCCGCCGCCGCTGGCGGTCAGCCGACGCAGCACAAGCTCCAATTCGTGCGCCGGGGTCATAGGAATCCAGTCGCTCGCCCAGAGATCGGCTCCGAACACGACGATGCCGCGCCGGGCCAGCCGTTCGAGCAGCGCGGGGCTCGAGGCAAAGCCCGGAAAGCGGAAGAACGGCGTCGTGGGCGGGCTGCCCGCGCGGCCGTAAAGCGCGGTGTCGACGGCGGCGAAGCCGCGGTCGATCTCGGCCTCGGCCCGCTCCACCGACATCCCGGTGAGCAGCGGATGCGAATGGGTGTGGTGCGCAACGGTGTGGCCCTCGGCAAGGGCGCGGCGCGCCAGCGCCGGAAATTTCACGGCGTTGCGGCCCAGCAGGAAGAAGCTCGCGCGTACACATTCGCGCTGGAGCGCATCCAGCACCCGGTCGGTCGGGCCGGGCCAGGGACCGTCATCGAAGGTGAGCACGACCTCCCTGGGTTCGAGCGCCAGCGTCGTCGGAAAATGCTTGCGCCCGACCCGCGGCGTTGCGGCGGCGTCGACCGTGAGCACGCGTGCGGTGCCGAGCGCGCCGTCCGGGCACGGGGCGCCGGTCGCCGTGGCGGGCAGCGCCAGCACGAGCAGCAGCAACAGGATGCGAGGCATGATGTCTGATGGTCCCGACAGACCGGCAATTGAGCCGATGCCAGCGGCCGCGGCAAGCGGGGGCCGGCGTGAACCAAACCTCGCTCCGGCGATTGCCACGATAAGAGGCCGGGCGTACAAGCCCGAAGCTCTCTCCGCGACGGCGAGGCCGGCATGCTCGACCACACAGACATGACCGCGCCCGGTGACGCGGCGGTCGCCCTGCGCGATGAGTCCGGCGCGATCAGCGCCGAATTCATCGACTGCGTCAGCGATGCCATCAACCGAAGCGACGTCCCGGCGCTGCAGTCGCTTGCCCGCGAGCTGCATGAGGCCGATACCGGCGACCTGCTCGAGGCGCTCGATCCGGAGCTGCGCCCGCGTTTCATCGAGCTCTTGGGCAAGGAATTCGACTTCACCGCGCTCACCGAGGTCGAGGACGCGGTGCGCGAGGAGATCCTCGAAGAGCTGCCGTCGGAGACCGTCGCCGAGGGCGTGCGCGATCTCGATTCCGACGATGCCGCCTACATCCTCGAGGACCTGCCCAAGCAGGAGCAGGAGGAAATCCTCGACCAGTTGCCGCGACTGGAACGTGACGCGCTCGCGCGCATCCTCGACTACCCCGAGGAGTCCGCCGGCCGGCGCATGCAGACCGAGTTCATTGCGGTGCCGCCGTCATGGACCGTCGGTCACGCCATCGACTATATGCGCGAGACCATCGATTTGCCCGACCGGTTCTACCAGCTCTACGTGGTCGATCAGGACTATCGCCTGCTGGGCGCGGTAACGCTCGATCGGCTGCTGCGGACCAAGCGGCCGGTCCCGATCGCCGAATTGATGGACGAAGAAACCCGCCGCGTGCGCGCCACCAGCGATCAGGAGCAGGTCGCGCGCATGTTCGAGCGCTACAACCTGGTCGCCGCCCCGGTGGTGGATGACGGCGATCGCCTGGTCGGCGTCATCACCTTCGACGATATCGTCGACGTGATCGAAGAGGAGGCCGAGGAGGACATCAAGGCGCTCGGCGGCGTCAGCCGCGGCGAGGAATTGGCGGATTCGGTCTGGACCATCGCCAAGGGCCGATTTCCCTGGCTGCTGGCCAATCTCTTCACCGCGCTGCTTGCCGCCTGGGTGATCTCGCAGTTCGAGGGCTCGATCGAGAAGATGGTGGCGCTGGCGGTGCTGATGCCGATCGTCGCCAGCATGGGCGGCAATGCTGGCACCCAGACCATGACGGTCGCGGTGCGCGCGCTCGCCACCCGCGAGCTCGGCGACGCCAACGCCGGGCGGGTGGTGCGCCGCGAGTTGATGGTCGGCGTGCTCAACGGGCTCGCCTTTGCG
>CAMDEB010000336.1 GCA_945893085.1 Rhodoplanes serenus
GGCGCGCAGCCGCGATGCCGGCGGCGCCGGCGCCGACGATGACCACGTCGACCTCGCCCGAGGACGACACCGCGCCGAACGCCGGCGCCGCCGCCATGGCGGCGGAGGCGGCAAGGAACGAGCGGCGGGTCAATCGAGACATGGTTTGCAATGGGTTGCCGCGCGGCGGCGTGAATTCATCAAACTTTGCCCGAATGGGCCGCTGGCCGCAAACGCCATGGCTAACGTTCGGTTATCGCACTCGGCCGCCCATGAACCGAATGGCAACGACTCTCGACTAAATGTGGACGCAATGAGGCGACGTGCCGGGGAATGCACGCGCCATTTCGGGACGGGTCATGAATTGGATGCTTGGCGGCGTGGGGCGCGTGATCGCCCAATATCTGGAGCGGCCGGTCGACGGCTATGAGCCGTTCACGCCGAGCGATCCCGACGCGCTGCGCACCGCGCTCCGCCCCGGCGACGTGCTGCTGGTCGAGGGCAACAATCACATCTCCGGCGTCATCAAATACCTCACGCAATCGACCTGGTCGCACGCCGCGCTCTACGTCGGCCCGATCGGCGAGCGCACCGCCGCCGACGGCGAGCCGCTGGTGCTGGTCGAGGCCAATCTCGGCGAAGGTGTCGTCGGCGCGCCGCTGTCGAAATACCAGCGCTATCACACCCGCATCTGCCGTCCGGTCGGGCTCACGCCCGACGACTGCGAGCGAGTCTGCGCCTACGCCGCCGAGCGCATCGGCTTCGATTACGACGTCAAGAACATCCTCGACCTGCTGCGTCTGCTGTTCCCGCTGCCGGTGCCGCAGCGCTGGCGGCGGCGCATGATGGCGCTCGGCTCCGGCCATCCCACCCGCATCATTTGTTCGGCGCTGATCGCGCAGGCGTTCGAATCCGTGCGCTATCCGATCCTGCCCAAGGTCACGCGGATGGAGAGCGAGGCGGCGCGACAGGAGATCCTGGAAATCCGCCATTCGTCGCTGTACGCGCCGCGCGACTTCGACATCTCGCCGTATTTCACGCTGGTCAAGCCGACCATCGAGCAGGGCTTCAACTACCGCAACATGTGCTGGGCGGATTTGCCGGTCACGGTCGAGGAGGTGGTGAGCCCGCCGCCCGTGCCGCAGGCCGAGCCCGCCGGATCGCAGGTCGCGGCGTAGGCGCATTCTCACACTGTCGTTTTCGCGACTGTCGCCTTTCATCGTCTCGTCTGTCATCCCTGCGCCACTCTCTCCACGTCATGGCCGGGCTTGTCCCGGCCATCCACGCCTTACTGACCAGCCGCAAGCAAGGCGTGGATGCCCGGCACAAGGCCGGGCATGACGGCGGAACACAGCCCTTAGCCAACGCTCCGCCGCCCCTGTTGTTTGAAAGGCGCGGGGTGCGCCTTCATTCCTTTTCCCCTCACCACCGGTGAGGGAGCGGAGCGCCGAAAGGCGCACCATGATTCCGCGCGGGTGAGGCGCGGCGCGCGCCCTTACGCGGGGCACGCACGCCTCTCGGCGCTCCACCGCGGCGACTTTGCACCCCGGGGCCGTGCTTCCGGGGACGGACGGGGAGGATGAACCTCCACCTGATCCCGCAGGCTTTCGCCCGCGTTCGTCCGGCCCGCGTCCAGCCATCAAAGGCAGCCCCACGTAGTTGGAGCGGACGGCTGCCCGGGGCGTCCCGGAGCCGTGCTTGCGAGGCACAACCGCAGGCGCCGCACCCCGCTCCGTCATCCAAGCGCCCCTAGAAGACGCCCTCGATGAGCGAGGCGGGTGAAAGATAAGGCTGGTTTGGAGGGCGGGGATAAGTATTTTTTCGGCCGGAGCGCAGGACGCTGCCGCATCCCTTGCCGCTGCTGCTCCGCATTCCCACTTTTGTCGCGCGCTGCCGGAGGGAATGATGTTCGAGTCCGCCACCAAAGCTCTGATCCAGATGGCCTCGTCACCGTTCCGGCGGGTGCTGCTCAAGGCCATCGGCCTGGCGCTGGTGATGATCGTGCTGTTCGGCATCGGCCTGCATCGGCTGTTCACCTGGATGGCGGCGAGCGGGACGAACTGGGCCGAGGCCAACGTCGGCATGGTGCCGCACACCGCCTGGGGCATCCTGGTCTGGATCCTTTCGGTCGCGGCCACGCTCGGCATCGTCACCGGCGCGGTGTTCCTGATGCCCGCGGTGACGGCCTTCGTCGGCACCTTCTTCGTCGATGAGATCGCCGGCGAGGTCGAGCGCACGCACTATCCGGCCGAGCCGCCGGGCCGCGACCTGCCGTTGTTCCGCGCGCTGTATGAGGGCGTCAAGACCGCGCTCTTGGCGATCGTGGTCTATCTCTGCGCGATGCCGCTCCTGTTCTTCGCCGGCTTGGGCCTGGTGATGATGTTCCTCGCCACCGCCTATCTGCTCGGCCGCGAGTATTTCCTGCTCGCCGCCATGCGCTTCCATCCGCCCGACGAAGCCAAGGCGCTGCGCCGCGCGCACCGCACCAGCATTTTTCTGTCCGGCATGATGATCGCGGCGTTCGTGTCGATCCCAATCGTCAACCTCGCCACGCCGCTGTTTGCCACCGCGATGATGGTGCACATGCACAAGCGGCTGATGGGGCGGCGGATCGAGTTGATCGAGCCGAAGCGGGCCTAGGACGCTGCGCAACACCCACAACTGTCATGGCCGGGCTTGACCCGGCCATCCATCTTTTTGCGAAGCGATGGATGCGCGGATCAAGTCCGCGCATGACACCGGTTATGTGGCAGCCGGAGCGGCCATCAGCGTGGTCTTCCCCGGCCACTTGCACAAATCGGCGATGATGCATTTTTCACATAGCGGCCGGCGCGCGAGGCAGGTGTAGCGCCCGTGCAGGATCAGCCAATGATGCGCGTGCATCATGTATTTTTCCGGAATCACTTCGAGCAGCTTGAGCTCGACTGCGAGCGGATCCTTGCCCGGCGCGAGCCCGGTGCGGTTGCCGATGCGGAAGATGTGCGTGTCCACCGCCATGGTCGGCTGGCCGAAAGCGATGTTGAGCACGACGTTGGCGGTCTTGCGGCCGACGCCGGGGAGTTCCTGGAGTTCTTCGCGCGTGCCCGGCACCTTGCCGCCGTGCTCGGCGATCAGTTTTTCCGACAGCGCGATGACGTTCTTCGCCTTGTTGCGGTAGAGGCCGATGGTCTTGATCAGCTCGCGCACGCGATCCTCGCCGAGCTTCGCCATCTTCTCCGGCGTGTCGGCGAGCTTGAACAAAGCGGGCGTCGCCTTGTTGACGCCGGCATCGGTCGCCTGCGCCGATAGCACCACGGCGACCAGCAGCGTGAACGGATTGATGTGGATGAGCTCGCCCTTGGGCTCCGGCATCGCCGCCTGAAATCTCCGGAACGCCTCCTCGACCTCGGCCGGCTTCCATTGCGGCATGTCGCCGTGCAGCGCCTTGGCGTCGGCCCTCGCCTGCACCTTCGGCGGCTTGACCTTGGCGGCCGTGCCCTTGTTCGCCGCCTTCAGCCTGGCTTTGGTCTTCGCCAGACTCTTGGGCTTGGTCCTCTTGGGCTTGGTCGTTTTTCGGGCCATGTTTCCATATACTGACGGCCACGATGTCCGACAACGACCCCACTCCCGAGCCCACGCTTTTTTCGGCGATCATCACGCCGCACCGCTCGCTGTCGAGCACCGGCTTCCTCTTGGTGATGCTGCTGATCGGCGGCTCGAGCTTCGTCGGCGGCATTTTGTTCGTCATGCTCGGCGCCTGGCCGGTGGTCGGCTTCCTCGGCCTCGACGTGCTCCTGGTCTACTGGGCGTTCCGTGCCAACTATCGCGCCGCGGCCGCCTTCGAGGAGGTCACCGTGACGCCCTCGGAGCTGCGCGTCCGCAAGGTCAGCCATCGCGGCAAGGTCGCGGAATGGACGCTTAATCCGATCTGGACCAAGCTCGACCGCGAGACCCACGAGGAATACGGATTGCAGCGGCTGTTCCTGGTTTCGCGCGGCCGGAAGCTGACGATCGCCGGTTTCCTGGCCCCGAAGGAGCGGGAAAGCTTCGCCGCCGCGCTTGCCGATGCGCTGGGCGAGGCCCGGCGCGGACCGACGCGGAACTAGCTTGCTGTCATTCCGGGACGGCGCGTCAGCGCCGGGCCCGGAATCCAGCGACAACGAGATTGGGCTGGATTCCGGGTTCGCAGGCTTCGCCCGCGCCCCGGAATGACAGTGGAGATAGCGTCAGGAATCGGGTGGGCGCGCCGCCCCCGGCAGCCTAGATGGAGGTCAAATGACGATGGAGACCGCCATGCTCTCGCCCGACCGCCTGCCCGATCCCGGCCCGCTGACCGCCGCCGAATACGACTACGACATCGTCCGCCGCGCCATCGCCCACATCCGCGGCCACTGGCGCCAACAGCCGGAGATCGAAGAGATCGCCGAGGCCGCAGGCGTCACCTCGGCCGAGCTGCATCACCTGTTCCGCCGTTGGGCCGGGTTGACGCCCAAAGCCTTCCTGCAGGCGTTGACGCTCGACAGCGCGCGGCAGCTGCTGCGCGATTCCGCCAGCGTGCTCGACGCCTCCTACGAGGTCGGCCTGTCCGGACCCGGACGGCTGCACGACCTGTTCGTCACCCACGAGGCGATGTCGCCGGGCGAATGGAAGTCGGGCGGCGAGGGACTCACCGTGTCATACGGCTTCCACCCCTCCCCGTTCGGCACCGCGCTGGTGATGGCGACGGAGCGGGGTCTCGCCGGCCTCGCCTTCGCCGATCGCGGCGGCGACAAGGCGGCGCTCGCCGACATGCGCCGTCGCTGGCCGAAGGCGAAGTACGTCTTGGACGCGGCGTACACCGCGCCGCTCGCTCAACGCGTCTTCGACCCCAAGCTGTGGCGCTCGGACCGGCCGTTGCGCGTGGTGCTGATCGGCACCGATTTCGAGGTGCGGGTCTGGGACACGCTGCTGCGGATCCCGATGGGGCGTGCCGCGACCTATTCGGCCATCGCCGGCTCGATCGGCGCGCCCAAGGCGGCACGCGCGGTCGGCGCCGCGGTCGGCAAGAATCCGATCAGCTTCGTGGTGCCGTGCCACCGCGTGATCGGCAAGTCGGGCGAGCTCACCGGCTACCACTGGGGCATCACCCGCAAGCGCGCGATGCTGGGCTGGGAGGCGGGGAAGGTGGCGGCGTAATTCGCTCGCGTCCCGGACCAGCGAGCGGCCATTCGAGTCTAATTCATTGGGACTGAATCGATTTTGGGATTCCCAAATCGGAGCGGTTCTGATTCAAGATGCTGGCTGGGATGGAGGCCAGCATCCAATGGCTCGACCCTATTCGCTTGATCTACGGGAGCGGGTTGTTGCGGCGGTTGCGGCGGGCGAG
>CAMDEB010000337.1 GCA_945893085.1 Rhodoplanes serenus
CTCGCCGAGCTTGAGCGCCAAGTCCCATGCCTTGCGGGCATGCTCGATCAGGATGGTGTAGCCGCGCGCGCCGTCCTGTACGGCCTTCTGGTCGAGCGGCACCGGCGGCTGCGAGACCTTCTCGTAGCCGGTCTTTTCGCCATGGGCCGCGCGGCGGTGATTGCGGATCACCCGCAGCATGTGCTCGCGGTTCTTCTTGAAGCCGGGGACGGGCCCAAGCTCCTTCGCCATCTCCGCGGAGGTGGCGTAGCTGATGCCGGTCAGTCTGGCGGTGAGCGCGCCGCCGATCGCACGCGCGGCGTCGCTGTCGTAGCCGATGCCGGACGACATCAGCAGGCCGCCGATGTTGGCGTAGCCCAGGCCCAGCGTGCGGTACTCATAGGAGAGCTGCGCGATCTGCTTGGACGGGAACTGCGCCATCAACACGGAGATTTCGAGCACGACGGTCCACAAGCGAACGGTGTGCTCGTAGCCCTCGACGTCGAAGGCGCCGGTCTTCGGGTCGCGGAACGTCAGCAGGTTCAGCGAGGCGAGATTGCACGCCGTGTCGTCGAGGAACATGTACTCCGAGCACGGGTTCGAGCCGCGGATCGGGCCCGACGCCGGGCAGGTGTGCCAGTCGTTGACGGTGGTGTGGTACTGCAGCCCCGGATCGGCGCAGGCCCAGGCGGCGTAGCCGATCTTCTCCCACAGGTCGCGCGCCTTCTTGGTCTCGGCGACCTTGCCGGGCTTGGTGCGCCAGGTCAGGTCCCAGTCGCCGTCGGCCTCGACGGCTTTGAGGAACTCGTCGGTGACGCGCACCGAGTTGTTGGAGTTCTGGCCGGAGACCGTGAGATAGGCCTCCGAATCCCAGTCGGTGTCGTAGACCGGGAATTCGATGTCGGTGTAGCCCTGCTTGGCGAACTGGATCACGCGCTGGATGTAGTTGTCGGCGACGAACGCCTTGCGGGCGAGCTTGATCTCGCGCTTGAGCGCGGGGTTCTTGTCCGGCGAGAAGCAGTCGTCGCCGGAGCCTTCGCAGTTCACGCAGGCCTTGAGGATCGCGCGCAGGTGTTTGCCGTTGATCTTCGAGCCGGTGACCAGCGCCGCCACCTTCTGCTCCTCGGCGACCTTCCAGTCGATGAACTTCTCGATGTCGGGATGGTCGGTGTCGACGATCACCATCTTCGCCGCTCTGCGCGTCGTGCCGCCCGACTTGATCGCGCCGGCGGCGCGGTCGCCGATCTTGAGGAAGCTCATCAGGCCGGACGATTTTCCGCCGCCGGCGAGCTTCTCGCCTTCACCGCGCAGCCGCGAGAAGTTGGTGCCGGTGCCGGAGCCGTACTTGAACAGCCGCGCCTCGCGCACCCACAGGTCCATGATCCCGCCCTCGTTGACGAGGTCGTCGGAGATCGACTGGATGAAGCAGGCGTGCGGCTGCGGGTGCTCGTAGGCGGATTTCGATTTGGTCAGCTTGCCGGTCTGGAAATCGACGTAGTGGTGGCCCTGGCTCGGGCCGTCGATGCCGTAGGCCCAGTGCAGCCCGGTGTTGAACCACTGCGGCGAGTTGGGCGCGCACATCTGCATTGCCAGCATGTATCTGAGCTCGTCATAGAAGGCCTGAGCATCCTGCTCAGAATCGAAATAGCCGCCCTTCCAGCCCCAATAGGTCCAGGTGCCGGCCAGCCGGTCGAACACCTGCTTCGACGAGCGCTCGCCGACATTGCGTTCGTTCTCAGGCGCTTGCGCCAGCGCCTCGGCGTCCGGCACCGAGCGCCACAGCCACGAGGGGACCGAGTTCTCCTCGAACTTCTTCAGCCGCCCCGGAACGCCGGCCTTGCGGAAATACTTCTGCGCCAGCACGTCCGACGCCACCTGCGACCAGAACTCCGGCACCTCTACGTCGTCGGCGCGGAACACCACCGAGCCGTCCGGGTTGCGGATCTCGCTCAAGGTCAGGCGGAACGCGATGTCCGCGTAGGGTGATTGTCCGTCCTTGGTGTAGCGCCGCTCGATCCGCATTGCTCATTGCCCCTTCATGACCGTCGGGCACCTTTCCGGCGCCGACATTTTATCCCTGGGTTGGGCCAAGACCCACCCGCTTGCTGCTTTGGTTCGACGCTGTCCGTTACATATGTCCGGCACCTCGGAAGGGCACCGTTTTGGCACGCTTTTGGAGGGTCAGCCCGGCCTCCCGACGGCGACGCGAAGCCCTGACCCGCCAAGACGATGTCCGAGCAGGAAAACGGTCGAAAACCTGAAAGATTGAGTTCGGCGGGGACCAGCTACGCACCCACGCCGCACGATTGGGAAGCTAGGACAGACTCGTTGCACACGTCAAGCAGTAGGCGCTGAATCTGAATCAAACGCTAAATGTTGTGTCACACATGTTAATTACGGGGACGACTCACCCCGTCCCGGCAAGTATCGGACAGGTCGGACAGATTCCGGAAGAGGCTTTGTCACGGCGCTGTCATCGGGCTGTGGCAAACGCCCTGTCAAGGCCCGGCAGGTTGCAAAACAGGTACAAAAATACCTTTCTGCCGGACGCGGCCAGACCGTCCCAATCGCCTGTCTTCCTACATCTAGGGTTGCCGCGGACGGCCGCAACCGACCGGTCGGCGTCCTGAAAATTGGCCGCGAGCGGTGATTCTCGAAAGTGAGTCAGAGCGTTAGATCGCCTCTGCGCGATCGCCGGGAGAATCGAATCGCCTCACACAAAAATCGGCCTGGTCGAAGCCCTCCGAGGCGCTCGGCAAACGCCCCGAACCGTCCTGGACTCCGGCGGAGCAGGGTGGCATGACCGCGCCATGAAGACCTTTTTTCTCCGCTTCTTCACCTGGTGGAACGGCCAGACCTTCGGCACCCAGCTCTGGACTTGGCTCTATGGCGAGTTTGTCGGCGCCGACGAGTTCGGCAATCGCTACTTCCGCACCCGCGGCGGCAAGATCGATCCGGTCCTGCTGTTCGAGCGCCGCTGGGTGATCTACGGCGGCGTCGCCGAAGCCTCGGCCGTGCCGCCGGCGTGGCACGGCTGGCTGCATCACACCGTCGATACGCCGCCGACCCAGGAATCCTACAAGCCGCGGCCTTGGCAGAAGCCGCACCGGCCGAACCTCACCGGCACGCCGGCGGCGCATCGCCCGACCGGCTCGACGCTGGCGCAAGGCCGCCGCCCGAAGGCGACCGGCGACTACAAGCCCTGGACGCCCGGACGCTGAGCGGACCGGCGATCGACCGCAGGCCGCGCGATCGCCGCGTGCACTCGCCCTTTCCCCGCCGCATTCGCCGTGTTAACCGGGCGCTCGCTTGGCGAAGGCGAATCCCGCCTGAAGCTGACAAAGCCGGCTGATGGCCCCACGCATTTCCACCATCGTATTGCTCCTCGGCAGCGTGCTCGCCGCGTCTCCGGCGCTGGCGCAGTTCGGCACGATTTTCGGCAACGAGCCGCCGCGTCCGCCGGGCAACGTGCCGAACCGTCCGCCGGCCGACGCGCCGCCGGACCGGCTGCCGCCAGGACCGCCGCCGGGAGTGCGGATCCAGTCCCAGCCGTTGCCGCCGCCGCCCGGTGCGGCGAGTGCGCCGCCTGCTGCCCGCACGCCGCTCGACACCAGGCCGCAGGACGCGCAAGCGCCCACCGGACCCGGCGTGCTGCCGGGCCTGGCCCCGGGCCAGCGCCAGCCGCGCGGCACCCCGGCCTCGATCCCGCAGCCGAGCGAGGAGCCCAGCGAGCCGCCGGCGCCGAAGCTCGTCAACCCGACCGCGGTGTTCTCCGGGCTCGACAAGATCACCGGCCGCATCATCACCTTCGAGGTGGCGATCAATGAGACCGTGCGCTTCGGCGCGCTCGAGGTGACGCCGCGCGCCTGCTACACGCGCCCGCCGACCGAGACCGCCAACACCGACGGCTTCATCGAAGTCGACGAGCTCACATTGCAGGGCGAGTTGCGCCGCATCTTCACCGGCTGGATGTTCGCCGCGAGCCCGGGGCTCAACGCGGTCGAGCACCCGATCTACGATATCTGGCTCGCCGACTGTAAGGGCGCAGCGGGCGCCGTCGCCGAGGCGCCACCCGAGACGCCGGCTCCGCCACCCGCGCGGCCGCAACGGCAGCAGCAACAGCGGCGCGCGGTGGTGCCGCCGGCTCCGCCACTGCCGCCGCCGCCGTTCCGCTGATCTCGCGTTACAGGTTCAGGTGACGCAACGCCTCGGCGCCCGGCACCGGACGGTCGAGCGGTAGCGCCCCGAAATCGCCCTCGCCGACGAGGGCCGCTTCCAACAGCTTGTGATACTGCCGCCGCGACACCTCGACCGCGCCGAAAAGCTTCAGGTGATCGGTGACGAACTGGGTGTCGAGCAGCGCGAAGCCGCCGGCCCGGAGGCGCGCGACGAGATGAACCAGCGCCACCTTCGAAGCGTCGCGGGCCTCGTGGAACATGGTCTCGCCGAAGAACGCGCGGCCGAGACTCACGCCATAGAGGCCGCCGACCAGCCTGTCGTTCTCGTAGGCCTCGACGCTGTGACAATGGCCGATATCGTGAAGCTTGCGGTACAGGACGCGGATGCGCGTGTTGATCCAAGTGTGCGCGCGGCCCGGGCGCGGCGCGGCGCAGCCGTCGAGCACCGCGTCGAAGTCGCGGTTGACGCGGATTTCGAAGCGGTCGGAGCGCACGGTGCGCGCAAGCCGCGACGAAACACGGAAATGCTCCAGCGGAATGACTCCGCGCTCGGGCGGCTCGATCCAATGGAGCGCCGGATCGTCGGCGCTCTCCGCCATCGGGAAGATGCCGCAGGCGTAGGCCTTCAGCAGCACCTCCGGCGTGATCTCGATGTTCGTGGTCTCGCGGCTGGCCATGGAGCAGGGCGGTCCTTGATGGAGCGCACAGTGTAACGCAGGGCCGCAACAGCGCCAAAAGAACAGCTTGGGGCCGGTGGCTTCTTCCGCGCCGACAAGCGTGGTAAGCGTGCGCATCGGGGAGCGTTCGTGACCGACCGTCGCAGCAAATCCTATTGGCGCCGCACGCTGGGCCTGGCCGTTTGCTATGTCCTGGCGCTGCAGGCGTTCCTCGCGGCCTACGGCACGACGCTGGCGGTGGCGCAGCCCCGCGCCGAAGCCGGGTTTGCAATCTGCCATGGCGCCGGCGGCAGCGAGCCCGCGACCGACGAGAGCGGCACCAAACTGCCCTGCGTGATGTGTGCGGTGGCCGCGGCGGGCGGTGGTCTGGCGCCCGAAGCCGTTGCGGTCGGCCTCGCGCCTCTGGTTGTCGCCGGCCGTCTGGCTCTGGTCGATGCCGTCATCATTCCGGCCGCGGCGCCGGTGCGGGCCGGCCTCGCGCGGGC
>CAMDEB010000338.1 GCA_945893085.1 Rhodoplanes serenus
AGCCCCGTAACGCTGCATCAGGTCCATCGGCACATAGAGCTGGCGGCGCGCGGCATGGATCGGCAGCGCCCGCAACAGCCCGGCGATGGCATAGGCGATGCCGGCGTGGCCGGCGAGATCGCCTATGCCGGAATCCCTGCCGTCCTGCAGGATGCGCGCGGCAAGCTCGATCAGGGCCGACGAGGTCCGCATCGCGTAGAGCTCAAGCTCCGCAAGCGTCATCGGATCGTCGTAGAGATCGAAGCTGCGCGCGTCGATCAGGTCGGCGAGCATCTGCGGCGGCAGGCGGTAGCGCACCACGGTTTCGCGCAGCGCCGCGGCAACCGGATTGGCGGCGGCGTCCTGGCCGGCGCCGCCCAGCACGTCGCGCCACCACTGCAGCCGGATCTCGCCCGGCATCGGCTCGCGCGCCACCTCGCGCACGCGGGCGACCTCGAGGTTGAAGGCGTAGAGCGCATAGAGCGCGCGGCGATACTTTTGCGGCGCGAACAGGGTTGCGAGAAAGCGATCCTTGTCGCCCTCGCGCACGCTCTGCTCGCAATGGTCGAAGGCGTCGGGCATAGCACCGCTTCCTTCACCTCCCCCGCTTGCGGGGGAGGGAGAAAAGAAAACTCACTCCACCGCGATCAGCCCGGCGGCGACGCGGCGGCCTTCGCCGAGCAGGATGTTGTAGGTGCTGATCGCCGTGCCGGTCCGCGCCACCTCGTACGGCAGCTTGAGCTGATGGAATCGCAGCCGCAGCTCATCCGGCACCATCCAGGAGCTGCGGCCGGACCCGATCAGGAACACGCCGATATCGGCCGCCTCCGCGAACACCGGCGCGAGCGCCTCCTCGGTAATGTCGGCAGGTTGCACCACCGGCCAGGCCCAGATGCCGCTCGGCAGACAGAGCAGCGAGCCGCGGTGCGACATCTCGGCGAAACTGAACCCACCGCGGCCGTAGCCGTCGATCGCCGCGGGGCGCGGGAAGTGCGGCGCGCTCCGCTCCGCGGCCATCAGGTGTGGTCGGTGATCGCCGCGTCGCGGCCGGTGCCGACGCCGAGATAGATCAGGATCGGCGCCGCGATGAAGATCGAGGTATAGGTGCCGACCAGCACGACGCCGAACATCATGGTGGCGGTGAAGGAGTGGATCGCGTGGCCGCCGAACAGCAGCAGCGCGAGCAAGGCGAGCGTCACCGTGACGTGGGTGATGATCGAGCGCGACAGCGTCGAGTTGACCGAGCTGTTGAGCAGGTCCGGCATCGACATGCGCTTGTACTTGCGCAGATTCTCGCGGATGCGGTCATAGATGACCACGGTGTCGTTGAGCGAATAGCCGAGAATGGTCAGCAGCGCGGCGATGCTGGTCAGATCGAAGTCGATCTGCGAGATCGACATGAATCCGATCGTCAGCACGATATCGTGCACGTTGGCGATCATGGCGCCGAGCGCGAACTGCCATTCGAAGCGGAACCAGAGGTAGACCAGGATCCCCAGGATCGCGACCACCAGGCCGATCGTGCCGTAGGCCAGAAGCTCGGTTGAAACGCGCGGTCCGACCACCTCGACGCGGCGGTACTCGACTTCGTTGCCGAGCGCCTCGCGGATTTTCTGCACCGCCGCCTGCTGCGCGGTTTCGCCGCCCGGCTGCTGCGCCACGCGGATCAGCACGTCTTGTGGCGTGCCGAACTGCTGCAACTGCACCTCGCCGAGGCCGAGCCCGCTGAGCGTGCCGCGCATCTTGGCAAGATCGGCCGGGCCGGTCTTGGACTGCACCTCCATCAGCGTGCCGCCGACGAAGTCGATGCCCATGTTCAGCCCGTGGGTGAAGTAGAGCACCATCGCGGCGATCGACAGCAATGCCGATATCGGAAAGCTGATGCGCCGGAAGCGCATGAAGTCGAACTTGGTATCGTCCGGTACGATGCGAAGGAGACGCATGTTGTCCGTGAGTTCCTAAATTCGACGCGTCAGATCGGCACGGTCTTGGGCCGCCACCAGCGGACCCAGGTGGCGACGATCAGCCGGGTCAGCGAGAACGCGGTGAAGACCGTGGTGATGATGCCGATGCCGAGCGTCACCGCGAAGCCGCGCACCGGCCCGGTTCCGATATAGAACAGGACGGCGGCGGCGATGAAGGTGGTGATGTTGGAATCCAGGATGGTCGCAAGCGCCCGGGTGAAGCCGGCGTCGATCGCCGCGATCGGCGTCCGGCCGGCGCGCACCTCCTCGCGGATGCGCTCATAGATCAGCACGTTGGAATCGACCGCGATGCCGACCGTGAGCACGATGCCGGCGATGCCCGGCAGCGTCAGCGTCGCGTTGAGCAGCGAAAGGACTCCGAAGATCATCGCCACGTTGATCGCGACCGCGACATTGGCGAAAAAGCCGAACAGGCCGTAGGTCAGGAACATGAAGATCACGACCAGCGCCGCGCCGACGTAGGAGGCAAGCTTGCCCTTGTCGATCGAATCCTGGCCGAGCCCGGCGCCGACCACGCGCTGCTCGATGACGGTCAGCGGCGCCGGCAGCGCGCCGGCGCGCAGCAGGATCGCGAGCTGGTTGGCGCCTTCGACGGTGAAGCTTCCGGAAATCTGGCCGGAGCCGCCGAGGATCGGCTCGCGGATCACCGGCGCCGAGATCACCTCGTTGTCGAGCACGATGGCGAACGGCCGGCCGACGTTCTCCTGCGTCACCTGGGCAAACCGGCGGGCGCCGTTGTTGTTGAAGCGGAACGAGACGATCGGCTCGCCGTTGCGCTGGTCGAAGCCGGGCTGGGCATCGGTCAGGTCTTCGCCCGAAACGATCACCCGCCGCTCGATCACGTAAGGCTGCTCGTTCTCGGCCTTCGAGCCCTTGAGGATTTCCGATTCCGGCGGCACGCGGCCCTGCGCCGCCTGCTCCGGCGGGACCGACGAGTCGACCAGACGGAAGGCGAGCTTGGCGGTGGTGCCGATCACCTTGATCAGCTCGGTCGGATCGCCGAGGCCTGGCGCCTGCACCAGGATGCGATCGATGCCCTGGCGTTGAATCGAGGGCTCCACGGTGCCGAGCGCGTTCACGCGCCGCTCGATGATCTGCATCGACTGCTCGACCGCCTGGCGGATGCGCTCGATGATCGACGGCTCGGTCGGCGTCAGCTGGATCAGGCCGCCGCCGGCGTCGACGACGTCAACGGTGCGCTGGCCGGTGGCGCTGAGCAGGCCGCCGAGCGGCTGCGACAGCTCGCGCAGCTTGGTGAGCGCCAGCGACTGATCGACGCCCTCGCGAATGCGGAATTCGACGGTCGGGCCGCGGATGGTCACCGCCGACGGAGCGCCGAGCCGGTTCTCGCGCACCACGCGGCGCACGTCGTCGCGCAGGGTCTCGACCTTCTCCTTGCGCACCGCGTTGGAGTCGACCTCGAGCAGGATGTGCGAGCCGCCCTGCAGGTCGAGGCCGAGCACGATGTGGCGTTGCGCCCACTTCGGCCACGACTTGACCGTCGTCTCGGGGAAAAAGTTGGGGACCGCGCAGATGCAGACGATCAACGTCGTGATCACGATCGTCAGGATCTTCCAGCGGGAAAAATAAAGCATCAGCGTGGGCGGTCTCTGCCGTTCGCCTTGAAGGCGATCAGCTCGACGCGCCCTCCTCCTTCACCGGCTCGCCCTTGGCGCGGACGTCGGACACCATGGCGCGCATCTGCACCGCGCGCACCCCGTCCGCAACCTCGATCTCGATCTTGTCGTCGTCGATGACCTTGGTGACCTTGGCGACCAGCCCGCCCGAGGTGACGACGGTGTCGCCGCGGCGCACGTTCTTGACCATTTCCGCATGCTGCTTCACCCGCTTCTGCTGCGGCCGCAGGATCAGTAAATACATGATGACGAAGATCAAAATGAACGGCAGCAGCGACACCAGCATGTTGTCGCCGCCGAACGGCGAGCCGGTTTGCGCGAACGCGGAGCTGATGAACATGAAGGCCTCTCGATGCGGCGCGGCTTCCCGGCGGCGCCTGCCGCCCGGGGCGCCCGAAATTTGCGCGGACTATAACGGCCGCGAGCCCAATTGCAACGTTGCGCAGCCGGCGCGGCAAACGGCCCGAAGACCTTGATTTCGGCGGTTTTCAGCCTACGGCGACTTGCGAGCGCGGGGCCGGACCGCTAAGGAGCGTCGAACCGAAGGCAGTCCATGGCTCAATCGAAATCAGGCCGGAAATCGCGATCCCGGCCGAAGTCCAAGCCCAGGTCCAAGCCCACGCCCAAGCCCAGGCCCAAGCCGAAACCCCGCACGACATCGGGGCCCGGTTCCGACCTTGGCCAAGCCAAGACGCTTGAGCGTATCGCCCTGGGCCTCGAACGGCTGGCGCCGCCGCCGGTTGCCGAAGCCGACTTCACCACCGCCGACGCCTTCGTCTGGCACCCGCAGGGTTCCCAGCTGACACCGGTGCCGCGCGTCAACCGGGTCGAGATGGCGCTGCTCAAGGGCATCGACCGCATGCGCGATACGCTGGTGGAGAACACCGAGCGGTTCGCGCGCGGGCTGCCGGCGAACAACGCGCTGCTGTGGGGCGCGCGCGGCATGGGCAAGTCGTCGCTGGTCAAGGCCGCGCATGCGGCGGTGAATGCGGGTCAAAACAAGGCCAATCCGGTCAAGCTGGTCGAGATCCACCGCGAGGACATCGAGAGCCTGCCGGAGCTGATGGCGATCACCCGGGCGGCGCCGCACCGCTTCATCGTGTTCTGCGACGACCTCTCGTTCGACAACGACGACACCTCCTACAAATCGCTGAAGGCCGTGCTCGAAGGCGGCATCGAAGGCCGGCCGGAGAACGTGATCTTCTACGCGACCTCGAATCGCCGCCATCTGATGTCGCGCGACATGATGGAGAACGAGCGCTCGACCGCGATCAATCCGGGCGAGACGGTGGAGGAAAAGGTTTCGCTGTCCGACCGCTTCGGGCTCTGGCTCGGCTTCCACCGCTGCAGCCAGGACGAGTATCTCGCCATGGTCGAGGGCTACGTCACGCACTACCGCATTCCGCAAAAGGGCGACGACCTCCGGCGCGAGGCGCTGGAATGGGCGACCACGCGCGGCTCGCGCTCGGGCCGCGTCGCCTGGCAGTACGTGCAGGATCTGGCGGGACGGCTCGGCGTGGTGCTTTAGCCGAACCGAAAGCCTGCAGTGTCCTTGCCGGACTTCTGAGTGAGCCGCCAGTCCAGCATCAGCAGGCGGTCCTGGCCCCAGAACAACTCGCCCTCGTAAACATAGGCCGGCGCGCCGAACACGCCGATCCGGATCGCCTCTTCGGTGTTGGCCTCGTACTCGCTCTTGACCGCTT
>CAMDEB010000339.1 GCA_945893085.1 Rhodoplanes serenus
CACCCGTGCGGCCGGCGAAGCCGGTTCGGCGGCGAGCCAGGTGCTGGGCGCGGCCAGCGAGCTCTCCAGGCAGGCCGAGGCTCTCCGCGGCCAGGTCGACCAGTTCCTGACGAAGGTTCGCGCCGCCTAGTCGTAAATGCTGAAGGTCCGCCGCCGTATCCCGGGCACCCGGGACACGGCGGCGGTACCGCTTCCGGTTGAACGCTCACCTCGGCTACCGGGGCGAAGGGTCGTGGAGCACCGCGGCCTTTGCAAATGGAACCGGCGGTTCGGCCCGAGGCCGCGTCTTGCCGATCGCTTCGGCCGATGGCCGACCCGGCTCCAACCTTTCTCGCAATTCATACGTTCGACGGAAAGATCGACATCAGCGGCCTGGTCCACCACTTGCTGAGGCCGGCCAAGACCGGTGATGGCCGGGTTGTCGTGACTTCATCCGCGGCTTTGCACATGTCGGCGTCGAGCACGAGCCGTTGAGCCTGCCGGATGCCGTCGGCGAGCAGGCGGTAGGGATCTCGGTCGATAGGCAGAGGGGGATTTGCTCTGGCCAGGGCCTCCTCGCCGAGCATCGGATCAGGGAACGCCATATCGGGGGAATGCCGGCTGCGACGGGGCGCTCGCGGCTAGAGGCTGACGTGGCGAGGCCGGCACGGAGGCTGTGGCCCGAGTAGAGCGCGGGATCGAGGCCGGCACCAATGGCGGCCGCTTTGACGACGCGGGCGACACCACGGTCGGA
Organism: Rhodoplanes serenus; assembly: GCA_945893085.1. GTDB lineage: Bacteria > Pseudomonadota > Alphaproteobacteria > Rhizobiales > Xanthobacteraceae > Z2-YC6860. The sequence continues at coordinate 734 of CAMDEB010000339.1, forward strand.
GAGGCGCAAGGGGCGGATACTCCCTCCCCTGACGATCTGAAGAAACAGCGCCCCGGCGCCGGTGCCCCTGAGCGCGAGCCACGCCTCGAGCGCTTTGACCGGGCAGAGGCGGGGATCGCCGGAGCGGTGAATGCCGACCTCCTCGCCCGCTCCGACCGGGTCGGTCTTGGAGAACCTGACCAGGACCTTGAGGCCGGTCTCGGTGACGGTGACGTCGCCGAGGTCGAGGGCGACGAGTTCGGAGCGGCGGAGTGCGGCGCCGAAGCCGGTCAACACGAGCGCGCGCTCGCGGGTGCCGCCAGGAGCGCTCACAACCCCAAGATAGTGGGCATGAAGGCCGGGGCCAACACAATCCGTCCGATAGAGCCCATTATCGGATGGATACTGCGGACCGTCCGGGCGAGGTTAAATCCGGTGGCGCCCGCATCGACCGCAAGGATTCGCTGTGACGCGTGATAAGGCTCATTTTTCGATCATCTTGCTTCTCTTGGTGATTGATATTATTAGATTTCTATGACCTTCGAACAAGATCTGATTCGTCGCCACCTGCCCCACCTGGCGGCACGGTCGCAGGGCCAAGGCACCCCCGAGTCTGAGACGGACGTTGCCCTCCTCTGCGCTGCGACGGCAGCCGTGGTGCGCATGGACGAGCGCCTTCGCGCCGCTTCGCCAGCCGTGCGCACCGGATGGAGAGCGCGCGCGCTGCTGCATGAGGCCTCGGCCTCCGCGCGGCTGGATGAGGCGTTCACCGAGGCGCACGACCTTCTTCTGATGGACCATCATGCCCTCGACCGTCTGGTCGACCAAGATAGCCAGCGCGCCTACCAGGGCCTCCAGATGCTGCGCGCCGTTTCCCGGCGTCACCCGCGGCAGCTCTTCACCCCGCGAAGGTTGCTGGCGGCGGCGCGCGTCCGCTTTCGTGACCGGACAGATGCTCCAGGCTATCCGGAGTGGCTTCAGGAAAGGCGTGCGGATCCCTCCGAGATCCTCGACGTGCTTGCCCGGGCTCTGGAGCCCGCCGCCCTGGCAGCTCTTCGGGCTGAGCCTGCCCTGAAAGGGGCGTTGGCGTTTCTGGCCCTCTGGCATCGCTCCGGTGCGGCCGACGTTCTCGGGGGCGCCCCTGGCCGCGCCCTGGCCACGGCGTGGTTGAGGCGGGTTGGCCTCATCGGCGATATGTCGTTCCTCCCGGCGATCGGATTTATCGGCTACGCCAACGACTACCAGCCGGGCGACCGTCGCCGATGGCCCGGTAATTTCCTTGAGGCCGTCCTTCGCGCGGCTGACTGGCAGCTCTCACTGCTGGAGCGCCTGGTCCGTGCCGAACAGCGCTTCAGTGAATGGGCGAAGCCGCTTCGCGCGACCTCTAATATTTCAAGATTAGCGGAATTCGTTATTTCTTCGGCGGCTGTGTCCCCCCGCGCCGCAGCGGAGGCGCTGCACCTCTCGCATGCAACTGTTCGGCGCCTTGTCGGAGAGCTCGAGCGCAAGAAGCTGGTCCGCGAGATCACAGGCCGCGATGCTTTCCGTCTGTTCGCGGAAGCATAAAAGAACAGGCCTACCCGGAAGGAGCGAGAGCGCTAACTCATTATAAAGACAAGAAAATCCCTCTTCCTTCCACCTTATTGGTCAATTCCGGAACATCGATCAAAAATTACGATGTCTCCGATTTTCCGGCTTGTTCGGTCAATCCAAGGCGCGAAGACGGCCCTATGAGTGGCTGAAAGCATGGCCGGCTAATAAACTAAACCCGACAATCAATTCACTATTGGCTGCGTTCCAGATCGCCCTCAATGCCGAAGCGCCGCGCGATGACCGATAGATGATCGGTAACCTACTGAAATATAGAAAGCGAAAACACGCTTTAACGATATCCCGAAACACTTCAATGCAGACGCCCTGACACCGGCCAGAAGCATCCGACATTCCCCAAAGCGGCTGATTAACATGCCCACCGATTTGCCGGGAACGATAGGCATCCGCCCGCCATTCCGCCCCCTCGCCAGGGTGCAATTCCACGACACTCAATAACGTAAAAACGAAAGAAATAAAGAAAGCTGAGCGAGCGCCTCGCACCTGTCGACGCGCGCAATCGCGAAGGCCGCTCTAACGAAAGAACGATAAATGGATTGCGTCCTGGTTTGGAGGAGCAGCAACCAGGGAGACCTCTCCCCGCTGGACTTTCAGCCCTCAGCACCAGCTCGAGCAGGCGCTACGGTAACGAAAAGTGTTCAATATGCATTTCGCTATTTGTTGACCGAGCGGCTCGCCCGGATTCGTTCATGAGGCGAAGCCGTCAATCAGCAATTCGTCTTTTCATGTTTTCGCCTTGCCGAGTCCGACGCCGGACACCGTTATTGCGCCCGATGTCTCTAAATAACGTATTCGTCCAATAACGCAGCGGCGTCGCTCGACACGCCCGGCCGATGACCCGTCACCGATTGGCGACGACGATCAGGTGCCGGATCAGATCCGCGAAGCGTTGGAGCTGATTGTAGGTGATCGAGTCGTCGAAGATGTCGATCGCGAACTTCTCATCGTTGGTCTCGGCGACGCTCGCGGGAGCGGTCGAGTCGTTGAAGCCCCGGCTCACACACCGCGCATTCGCCTGGCAGTGGAGATAAACCTGGCCGGCGATTGGCTTGCCCTTGACCAAGAGGGTCATCTTGGCGTGGCCGGCCTGGTAGTGAATACGCTTTGAATCCATCCGATCCAGCCGGGCGCGCAGCTCGCCAACGCGCCCGCTCAGGGACTTGTCGGAGCTCTCGATGACCTCGTTGAAGACGAGCATCTTCGCGTCCTTGTCGTACTTCACCGTAAGCGGCGTCAGCCTCGGCGTCAGATCCACGAGCTCCAGCACCACCTCCTCGACGCTCAAAGGCTCCTCGGCGAGCGCCCCCGCGGCCGGCAGCAGGGCCAACGCAAGGATCGCCGACCCGATGAGGCCGCGGCAGTGCTTGCTCCACATATGATCAATGCGCATGTTCGGCTCCTGCAATCCTGTGAGACGCGCTTATAGCCAATGAAGTCGCCCGCTTCCATGTCGACTCGCAAGCTCGCGAGGGCCTTTGGTCGCCTGCTTGCGCCCGCCTCGGACCACGGCCGGTGCCTTGCGGGTGACGATGCCTGAGGAGGCAATCAAGTCCCAGGCATCGGGGCGCCTTCTTGACGATGCTGTCGACCATCACCGCGCCGGCCGCTTACACGCAGCCCTTCAAGGCTATGCGGAAGCGCTCGCATTGGGGGCGGCGCCAACGGTGCCCTTGCTCGAGGCCGCGGCCGCTGCCGCATGGGAACTGGGGCGGCCGGGCGAGGCCTTGATGCGACTGCGCCAGATGGTCGCGATCTCTCCGGCAGCAACCATGGCGCATCGCAACCTCGGCGTCTCCGCCGCCGATGGCGGCGATGCCGCGGTCGCTCTCCGAAGGTATACGCGCGCCATCGCCTGCGAGCCGACAAACCATCGAGTCTGGTCGGCCGTCGCCAGTGCGCGGACGGATCTCGGCAACCGCTCGGCCGCCGCCTCTGCGTGGCGGCGAGCCCTGACGCTCGGTGCGTCCGAATCCGATGCGCTCTACAATCTCGGTGTGCTGGCGCAGGACGGCGACCGCTGGCAGGAAGCTGCGGCTGCCTATCGCCGGGCGCTCGCGATCGAGCCGCGCCACGCGGCGGCGGCTGGCAATCTCGGTGCCTGCCTGTCCGAGCTCGGCCGAACGGCCGAGGCGATCGCCGCCTTCGAGGCGGCGGCGGCTTCCGAGCCCGCCGTCTTCCGCCGTCGCCATGCGCTGCATCTCGAACACCTCAAAGCCGGCTCGTTCGATGCGGCCTGGGCGGCGATTACCGATGCCGACTCACCGTCGGTTGATGGCCTTCGCGGCCGTACGGTGCTGCTGTACGACACCTGCGGTTACGGCGACTTCATTCAGTTCATGCGGTACACGCCGCTGGTGCGCGCGGTCGCCCGCCAGGTCTGCCTGAGGGTGCCTGCGGCGCTGGTCGGCTTGGCGAGGCGCGCATTCGGCCACGCGCAGGTGGTATCCGCGGACGCCGATCCGCCTGCCCATGACATCGCGGTCCGGCTGCTCGACCTGCCCCGCCTGTTCGGCACGACGGGGGCGACCATTCCGGCGGCCGGCCCCTATCTCTCGGCCGATCCCGAGCGAGCCCGACAGTGGTTGCCACGGATCGACAGGCGCGGCGTTGCGGTCGGCTTTGCCTGGGCCGGCGACTCCGCCTACCCGTTGAACCACCTCCGCTCGCCCGGCCTCGACGTCCTCGGTCCGCTCTTGAGCGACGTCGACGGAGTGCGGTTCCATGCACTTCAGGTCGGCGCCGGCCGCGTGGACGTCCGGAACGGGGGATTGCCGTCGTCGGTTCTCGATCTCGGCGCCGATATTCACGACTTCGACCACACCGCCGCCATCGTCGCTGGCCTCGATCTCGTCATTTCGCCTTGCACGGCGGTGGCACATCTGTCGGCCGCTCTCGGCAAGCCGACATGGGTCATGCTGCGCCATGCCTCCGACTGGCGCTGGATGCTCGATCGCGACGACAGTCCCTGGTATCCGAGCC
>CAMDEB010000340.1 GCA_945893085.1 Rhodoplanes serenus
TGGGCGCCACTTGGCTGTGCGCATCCGAAGGCTTCGCGAACGCCAGTGCCAGCAAGACCGCGACGACCACCACCCCCACCATCATTTCGCGCTGTTCGATTCCTGCACCACCGCACTGTTCTCGCTGGCGCTCGGCATGAGCAAGTACCAGTTCACCCGGCGCTATGAGTTCGCCGGCTATCCGATGGTCGACACCAAGGCGCGCTTCCTCAAGCCGACCAAGTTCGGCGACGACGTCGTGGTCGAGACCACCGTCACCGCGTTCCGCCGTTCGAGCTTCGACGTGCGGCACCGCCTGAGCCTCGACGGCGAGCTTGCGGTCGAATGCCTCGACACGCGGGTCTGGGCCGAGCGCGATCCGGCCAATCCGGAAAAGATCCGGGCCAAGCCGGTGCCGGCCGAGGTGATCGCGAAGTTCAAGGCTGGGTAAGGCGAACGCGTGACGACACCGCAACCCGTGGTTCTGATCACCGGCGCCTCCGGCGGCATCGGCGCCGAGCTTGCGCGCGTGTTCGCGGCCAACGGCCACGAGCTGGTGCTGGTGGCGCGCCGCGCGCCGCAACTCAAGGAGCTGGCGGATTCGATCGCCGCGGGAAGCCGTCCGCGGCCGCAGATCCTGGTGGTCGATCTCGCGCGAGCGGACGCAGCGGCGCACGTCGCCGACGAGCTTCGCGAGCGCGGACTGCAGCCTGCGATCGTCGTCAACAACGCCGCCTTCGGCCTGCTCGGTGACGCCAGCGCGCTCGATCGCGCCCAGCAGCTCGCCATGATCGATCTCAACGTGCGGGTGCTGACAGACCTGTCGCTGCGCTTCGTCGACAGCTTGGCGCGGCATCGCGGCGGCATTTTGAATGTCGCTTCGGTGGCCGGCTTCATGCCCGGGCCGGGCATGGCGGTCTATCACGCGACCAAGGCCTACGTGCTTTCGTTCAGCGAGGCGCTGCATCGCGAGCTGGCGCCGAAGGGCGTGCGCGTCACCGCGCTCTGCCCCGGCCCGGTGGAGACCGGGTTCCAGGCGCGGGCGGGAATTCCGGAGAATTATTTTCCGCGGATGCTGGCCCGCTCCGCCGAACGGGTCGCGCGCGAAGGCTACGACGGCTTCATGCGCGGCCGGCGCGTGGTGGTGCCGGGCTCCGACAACAAGGTGCTGAGCCTGTTGCCGCGGCTGCTGCCGCGCGCGGTGGTGCTGTGGATGATGCAGCGCAGTCAGGGCCGGTAGGCACCGTCGTCGGCGAATTGAGCAAGGATTTCGCTGCCGCGCGTCGCCCAGTCCTCGACCGCGACCGGCCCGCAGACCAGCATGAAATAATCGTAAGGCGCGCGGCGATCGTTCGCCATGATGAACTGGTAATGCATGCGGAAGAAATTCCAGCGCAGCCGCTTGTAGAATTGCGACGACAGCATATCGCGGAAGCGCACCGGCCAGATCAGCGGATTGCAGCGGCGCGCGCCGACCTCGACACCGACGCCGCCGACCGGATCGAAATTCCAGAAGTTCAGCACGTCCTTGCGCGACTGCGCGTCGATCCATCGGATCGAAGGCTCTGCGGCGAGGCGGCCGACAATCCGATGGATCGTGCGCGCCTGCGGATGGACGCCCGCGCCGGGCATGATCGAGCCGAGCGTGAGCAGGACAATCTTCGGGCCACGACGGCCGAGGTCGGGATCGAGTTCGAGCGCGCGTTCCATGACCGCGGGTGCGGTGAGGCCGCCGCCACTGTGACCGATGACGACGATCTCGTCGGCGTCGCTGGCGCGCGCGGCGGCCACGAGACAGCCGGCGCCCGCCTCGACCGGCCGGTCGAAGCACGACGGATTGCCGCGCGCATATTCGAGCATGTAGGGCCAGTGGCTGTTGATCTGGACGATCCGCATGTGATCGGCCACCCGCCGCAGCACCGCAAAGCATGCGACGGTGCCGACGACGCCGATGCCAATCGAAGCGACCTCAGGCAAGCCCGCGAAACGCGACAGGGCGAACGCGACAAGCCATCCGGCCACCACCGGCAGAGCGATCCAGAGCAGGAGCCCGAGTTGGAAAGCCGACAAGGCAACGCCGTATTGCCAGGATGCGCGATAGACCCGGAACAGCGTGCCCGTCAGCAGATAATCAGCGATCCAGCCGACGGCGCGCGGCACTTGCCGCCGCAGCGGCTCGGCCATGTTGGCGCGGATCATCTGCTCCTGGCGCAGGAAGTCGTAGCGCGTCGCGACCCGCCAGTTCGGCCCCGACGCCTCGATGTCCCAATGCGCCAGATCTTCGGAATCGATCTGCAACGGAGCGACGCGAACCTGCAATGGCCAGATCGCGAGAAAGCGTTTCAACGACCGTTGGAACAGGCTGTAGTAGCCCTCCGCGCCCTGCGGATCGTAGCCCTCGACATAGATGACGTGCCGCCGCCGGATCACCGGACCCTCAATCGATCGCGCAGCTTGTGACGCTGGATCTTGCCGGTGGCGGTGCGCGGCAGATCGGCCACCGCCTCGAAGCGCCGCGGGCGCTTGTAGCGCGGCAGCACCTGCGACAGCCGCTTGCGCGCGTCCGCCAGCGCTGCTTCGCCATCGGCGCCAGCCGCCGGCACGACATAGAGCACGATCTCGGCGAGCCCAATCTCGTTCTCGCCGAGCACCGCGGCGGTCTCGGCGATCGTCGCAATGCCGGCGAGCGCATCCTCGATCTCCGACGGCGAGGTCCAGATGCCGGACACGCGCAGCATGTCGCCGCTGCGGCCGCGGTGATGATAGAAGCCGTCGGCGTCCTTCATGTATTCGTCGCCGGTGGCGAACCAGCCCTCGGGCTTGAAGCGCTCGTCCGGCCGCTGCGGCGGAGCGCCGGCCGCATCATCGGCGGTGCGGTAGCCCGAGCAGACCGAGGACATCCGCACCTCGAGCCGTCCGGTCGTGCCGGGCTCAGTCACCGGCGCTCCCGCCTCGTCGACGATCCGCAGCTCGACGCCCGGCATCGCCAGGCCTGATGAGCCGGGACGGCGCACGTCCGGCGTGTTGCCGATCACCATGTAGACCAGCTCCGAACAGCCCAGACCGTCGAGGATCGGCTGTCCGCTCGCCGCTTCCCAGCCGTTCCAGATCTGCGGCGGCAGCCGCTCGCCCGCCGACACGTACCAGCGCACCTTGCGAAACGCCGGTGTCGGCGGCAGCCCGGCGTCGAGCAGCCGATGATAGACCGCCGGCACGCTCAGCAGGACGGTCGGCGCGAAGCGCTCGACCGTCGCCGCGACGCTCTCGACCGTCGCCCAGCGCTCCAGCAGCACATTGGTGGCGCCCATGCGCAGCGCCGCGAACATGTTGCCGATCGCGTAGGCGAAGTGAAAGCGCGAGGTCGCGAACAGCCGGTCGGCCGGCGTCGCGCCCAGCACCTGCTCGTAGTACTGCGCGCAGATCCGCACGTTGTCGTGGCGATGCTCGACCGCCTTCGGCTGGCCGGTGGTGCCCGAGGTCATCACCCAGAACGCCGCGTCGGTCGGCTTGCGCGGTGCGGGGACGAGCTCGGCGGCGGGCCGCGCCTTCCAGGCGGCCAGCTCGCGGTCGCGCCGCATCAGCTTCGCCGACTGCGACGCATGGGCCATGCAACCGGCAGCGAGTTCGGCGAACTCCGTATCCACCACGACGGCGGCCGGCCGCACGATCGCCAATATCTGCGAAAGCTCCTCGGCGCCGGCGCGGCTCGACATCGCAACCGCGATTCCGCCCGCCGCCATCGCCGCAAGGTGCAGAGCAACGATGTCCGGCGTGTCGACCATCAGCATCGCCACGCGATCGCCCGGCCGAACGCCGGCCTCCTGCAGGCCCGCGGCGAACTGGCTGACGCGCGCTGTCAGCGCGCCATAGGTCAGCGATTCATCCGCGCTCAGGATCGCCGGATGATCGGCGCCCGCGACCTTGAGCCCGTTCAGCAGGCAATATTCGACGGCATTCATTCCGCGCGTCGCCGTGTCATGCGGCAACCGCTTCGACGATCTCGACCGCCGGATGCGCGGTCGGCAGCACCCGCGCGAGCCGCAAATCCGCCTTGCCGAACAGCGCGGCGTACTCGTCCGCGGTCCGCTCGCGGCCGCCGGTCAGCAGCATGACATGCAGATCGAGCCAGCGGCCCGGACCCGGCGTGTCGTCGGTCGGCACCGGCTTCTCCAGCACCAGGACGCGCGCGTCCTTCGGCATCGAGCGCCGCACGTTGGCGAGGATACGCACCGCCTCCGCATCGTCGTAGTCATGCAGCAGGTGGCGCAGCAGGTAGAGATCGCCGTCGTTCGGCACCGCGGTGTCGAACACGTCGCCGACGGCGAATGTCACGCCGGGCAGCGGACCGCCCGCGCCCTGCCTTGCCGCCGCGATGCCCTCCGGCAGATCGAACAGCGTGCCGCGCCGGCCGGGATGCGCCGCCAGGATCGCCGACAGCAGCATGCCGTGGCCGCCGCCGACATCGACGATGTGGTTGAACCTCGAGAAATCATAGGCAGCGACGATCGCCGGCGTCTCCGGTGAATGCACCTCGACCATCATGCGCTGGAAGCGCGCGCCCTCTTGCGGATGCGCTGAGAGCCAGTCGAACAGCGGTTGTCCTTTCAGCGCCTCGAACGCGACGCCGCCGGACAGCGCGCCATCGAGCTTGCCCCAGATCTCGGCGTTGTATTCGGTGAGCAGCATCGCCGACGTGCGCATCGAGTGCGGCGACTTCGAGCCGAGCAACGCGCCGAGCGGCGTCAGCGCGAAGCGGCCGCCGACCGCCTCGGTCACGATCCCGACCGTGGTCAGCGCACGCAGCAGCCGGTAGACCCGGTCGGTATCCAGGCCGAGCGGCGCAGCGACCGCGGCCGCCGTGTCGGCGCCGCCCTCCATCGCATCGGCGAGGCCGAGCCGGGCGAATGTGCCGATCGCGTGCGCCACCCACAGGCTGCTCAAGAGCTGCATCATTTTCTTGTGCAGCGAGCCTGGGTCGGCGGATGTCTTGGGCGGTCGGACGCTTTCGACTTTCACCATGCCCTCCGAGGCGAAAGACGCGAACACAGTGCGGATTGTCGAACCGGAGGCGAAGCCATAGACCAACTTCACCAGCGAATCCAGGGACGCCTTTTCCCGGTAGTGGGTCAGTTTGAAATGGGACTGAAGTCGCGCCCACGAGAGAGCGCGCTAGATAATTTGTGCTGCACTCAATATCGAAGAGCAGCCTACTTCTTCTGCCACCGCTTCTGCGCCGCTTGCTTCGCAATCGCTGACCGCTTCTTAGCCGTCATACTTGCGGCCCGCGCCGCGCCACCCTTGCGGCCCATCTCTACCGCCG
>CAMDEB010000341.1 GCA_945893085.1 Rhodoplanes serenus
GCCGATACCGGCGGCAGCCAGCGTCTTGATCGGACCTGACGAGATGGCGTTGACGCGGATGTTCTTCACCCCGAGATCGGCGGCGAGATAGCGCACCGAGGCCTCCAGTCCGGCCTTGGCCACGCCCATCACGTTGTAATGCGGCATCCACTTTTCGGCGCCGTAATAGGTCAGCGTCAGCATCGCGCCGCCGCGCGGCATCATCTTCTCCGCACGCTGCGCCACGGCGGTGAAGGAATAGCAGGAGATCAGCATGGTCTTGCTGAAATTGTCCGGCGTGGTGTCGACGTAGCGCCCGTCGAGCTCATCCTTGTCGGAAAACGCGATGGCGTGGACGATGAAATCCAGCGACCCCCACGCCGCCTTTGCAGCCGCGAACACCGCGTCGATGGTCGCGGGCTCGGACACGTCGCAGTGCCCCAGCACCAGCGCATCGACCTCTTCCGCCAGCGGCTCGACCCGCTTGCGGAGCGCGTCGCCCTGGTAGGTCAAGGCGAGGTCGGCGCCCTGGGCACGGCAGGCCTTGGCGATTCCCCAGGCGATCGACCGATTGTTGGCCACCCCCATGATCAGGCCGCGCTTGCCGCGCATGAGACCCGAGGCTTCCGCCATGACGCTCCCCAAATCGCCGGGTTTCGGCCCGTTGCCTCGTATGACATAGGGCTCCCGGGGCTTCAAGGCGGCGCGCCAGCACCGCGGCAGAGCCGAAAATCGCAGGGCAGGCACGAATTGGCGCATGGAATATGCGATAAATAGCCGGTGTTGGTTGGCACGAGGCCAGCACGCCGGTTTGCGCACGATTGGCATGATCGTTGCGTTGTCGGCCGAGACGATCCATTGGGCTTTGATGCTTTGCCGGGCGCGTGATACGCGCTCCGGCCGAGAAATGGTTGGGGAAAACGGTGAGCACGTTCCGGCAGGACGTTGAGGCGGCAATCCCGGCGCTGCGGCGCTACGCGCGCGCGCTGACCCGCGATGCCGACGCCGCCGACGATCTGGTGCAGGACACGCTGGTCCGCGCGCTGCGGTCGGAGCATCTGTTCCATGGCGGCGCGATCCGGAGCTGGCTCTACACCATCCTCACCAATCTCAACCGCAATCGCCTGCGGTCGCTGGCGCGTCGTCCGACCCTGATCCCGATCGAGGACGATGACGCGCCCGATGCCGCAGGACCCGAGGCGGGCGGGCGCGACATCGAACGGGCGCTCGGTTTGCTGGTCGAGGAACCACGCACGGCGTTGCTCCTGGTCGTGCTCGAAGGTCTCGCCTATCGCGAGGTCGCCGAAGTTCAAGGTGTGCCGATCGGTACTGTGATGTCGCGTCTCGCACGCGCTCGCGCGCAGATCAGATCCTATCTCGATGGCGAGCGCCCCGCGCTTCGCCGCATCAAGTAAGAAGAAGAGGTCAATCATGATTGATCGCAACTCACCCGTCACGGAAGAAGAGCTCCACGTCTATGTCGACGGCGAGCTTCCGGCGGATCGCCGCGAAGCGCTCGAGACGTGGCTCGCCGATCATCCCGAGGACGCCTCCCGCGTCGCCGCCTGGCGGGCGCAGGTGGAAGCCGTCCGCGCCCGGTTCGGCTCTGTCGTCGACGAGCCGGTACCGGATCGCCTGACGCTTGACCGCATCACCCGCGGCCGGCGGTCGTGGGGAGCCGTGGCGGCGGCAGCCGTGCTGCTGGCGTTTATCGGCGGCGGCGTCGCCGGCTGGATGGCGCGCGGCGCGTCGGCGGCGGCGCCGAACGAGATGGAGATCTTCGCAACCGAGGCGATCGGCGCGCACCGGCTTTACATCGGCGAGGTCCGCCATCCGATCGAGGTCAAGGCGGAAGAGAACCACCTGCTGCCCTGGCTGTCGCGGCGCGTCGGCACCACGCTGCGCGCACCCGACCTGAGCACCTTCGACCTGAAGCTGCTCGGCGGGCGGCTGCTCCCCGGCATCAACGGGCCGGCCGCGCTGTTCATGTACGAGAGCACGAACGGCGAGCGCGTCACGATCTACACCACCAAGATCAACGAGACGCGAACCTCGTTCCGCTACAAGGTCAGCGACAACTTCGGCGCGCTGAACTGGAGCGAAGGCGGCTACGGCTGGGTGGTGAGCGGCCCCGACGACAAGCCGCGGCTCAAGGGCATCGCCAGCACGTTGTACGAGCAGATGGAAAACCGGGCGCCGGCGCGCGAGCGCACGTCCGCCGATCAGCTCATATCGCGGCGCGGATCGTAGGGCTTCTTGTCGCGCCACTGACGCATCAGCTCCTCGAGCTCGGCATCGGTGCCCTCGAGGAGGATGATGCGCGCGGTGGCGTAGAGATCGCCGGCGCCGTCTTTCGACGGCAGTCCCTTGCCCTTGATGCGAAACGTACGTCCGCTGCTGGTGCCGGCCGGGATCGCAAGCTCGACCGCGCCGTCCAACGTCGGCACCCGCACCTTGGCGCCCAGCACCGCTTCATAGAGCGTGATCGGCAACTCGAGGCGCAGATTGGCGCCGTCGCGCGCGAACACCGGATGCGGCTCGATCGACACCGCGATCAGGGCATCGCCGAGCGCCCCGCCCGGGCCGGGCAGGCCCTGCCCCTTCAGCCGGATGGTCTGGCCGTCGGCGAGGCCGGCCGGGATCTTCACCTGGATGTCCTTGCCGGTCGGCAGATGCACGCGCCGCGAGGTGCCTGTTGCGGCTTCGTTGAGTGTGATGGCGACGGTGCCCGTGACGTCGCGGCCCTGACCGGAGGCGGCGAAATCATCCGGCTCGAATTGCTGCGCACGCCGGCCGGCGCCGCCACCCAGGAACTCCTTCAGGATGTCGTCGATGCCGCCGCCGAAACCGCCGCGCGTGCCGCCCGTGGTTCGGCCGCCGCCGCGCTGAAATCCGCCCGGCCCCCAGGTGAAGCTTTCGAAACCGTCCTGGCCGAACCCGCCTGCACCGGGATGCTGGTTGGCGCCGCCGCCAAATCCGCGGAAGCGCGGCTTACCCTCGGCGTCGATCTCGCCGCGGTCGAAGGCCTTGCGCTTGTCCTCGTCGCCGAGGATTTCGTAGGCGGCGTTAAGCTCCGCAAACTTCCCCGCCGCCGTCTTGTCCTGCTTGTTGGCGTCCGGATGCAGCTTCTTCGCGAGCCGCCGGAAGGCGCTCTTGATCGCGGCGGGGGCCGCAGTCTTCGACACCCCCAAGACGTCGTAGGGGTCGCGCATCCCGGATCAGCTCCACTGAAATTCAGCCGCGCGGTCCGCACGGCCGATTCACCCACATCCGCCGATATATGTGGTGATATTCGAGCCGATCGCAACGCGATCCGGCGCAAAACCGCCCCGCGATCAGGAGCGCTTCCAGGGCCGGAGGGTTTTAACCTCCCATTTGCCTGCGTTCGCACGGCAGGCCTCGCCCCGCATCCAAGTCTCGGAGCCGCTTCGCACGTAGCTCGCCAGGAAGTCGCGGCAGGTGTGGCCGTCCTCGATATAGGCGGAGGCGATCGGCGTCACCGAGCCGCGCGCGCCGGTGCTCGGGTTTTCCCAGGGCGCGCTCACGTCCTTGCGGTTGCCGGTGAGCACCTCGGTGATCGCGGTCCGCGCAAACGCCAGATCCTCCTCGGGCGGCAGGCCCGAGGTCGGTTTCGCTGCGATCGAGCCGGTCGCCTCGGCCTTGGCGTCGACCCCATCGCTGCCGAAGATCGAGCCGAGCCGGTGCGACATGCTGCAGCCGCCGCTCGCCAGGCCAAGCAGGACGATGGCCGCCAGGGATGGCCGCCATGCGCCGGCGATGCGGCGTAGGCTTGCCGGCGCCGTTCGACTATAAGGGCGCAGCCGGGACGCGAGACAGGCCACCGGGCCGGCCATATGGGTTACTCCGGAACATGTCCGATACGGCTCCGATAGAACACCCAAGCTGGTTAACGTCTGGTGATTTCACCGCGGCCGACGAACCCTTACGTCTATTTGCTGCCTGGCTGGAGGATGCCACCCAGAGCGAGCCCGCCGACGCCAATGCCATGGCGGTCGCCACTGTCGACGCCGACGGGCTGCCGAACGTGCGGATGGTGCTGCTCAAGGGCTTCGACGAGCGGGGGCTGGTCTTCTACACCAACATGGACAGCCCGAAGGGACGGGAACTCACCGCCAACCCGAAGGCCGCGCTGATCTTCCATTGGAAGTCCCGCAGCCGACAGGTGCGGCTGCGCGGACCGGTCGAAGTCGTGTCGGATGCCGAGGCCGACGCCTATTTCGCGAGCCGGGCGCGGCTGTCCCAGATCGGCGCCTGGGCGAGCAAGCAGTCGGCGCCGCTGGAAACCCGGCTGGCGTTCGAAAAGGCGCTCGCGCTCTACACCGCCAAATACGCCATCGGAACCGTGCCGCGGCCGCCGAACTGGTCGGGATTCAGAATCGTTCCAATCGTGATCGAGTTCTGGCAGGACCGGCCGTTCCGTCTGCACGACCGTGTCGAGTTCCGCCGCACCGAACGGCACGCGCCGTGGAGCAAGACGCGGCTTTATCCGTGAGCTAGTGTGCTGGCGAGTATGGCCATGCCGAACACACCGCACACCAATCAACCGCGCCGCACGCTGCTGCTCACCGGTGCCAGCCGTGGCATCGGACACGCGACGGTGAAGCGCTTCTCGGCGGCGGGCTGGCGGGTCATCACCTGCTCGCGGCATCCGTTCCCGGAAAATTGTCCGTGGGAAATGGGGCCTGAGGACCACATCCAGGTCGATCTCGCCGATCCCGTGAACACGCAGCACGCGATCGAGGAGATCAAGCAACGGCTGGTGGACGGCGAACTGCACGCGCTGGTCAACAACGCCGCGATCTCGCCGAAGGCCGAAGGCGGCAAGCGCCTGAGCTCGATCGACACCACCCAGGACGTCTGGCAGCACGTGTTCCAGGTAAACTTCCTGGCGCCGATCATGCTCGCGCGCGGCCTGGTCAAGGAACTGGCGGCGACCAAGGGCTCGGTGGTCAACGTCACCTCGATCGCGGGCTCGCGGGTTCATCCGTTTGCAGGCTCCGCCTATGGGACGTCGAAGGCGGCGCTCGCGGCGCTCACCCGCGAAATGGCCGCCGACTTCGGCCCGCTCGGCATCCGCGTCAATGCGATCGCGCCCGGCGAAATCGACACCGCAATGCTGTCGCCCGGCACCGAGACCATCATTCCGCAAATTCCGCTGCACCGCCTCGGCACCACCGACGAGGTCGCCAAGATCATCTACGTGCTGTGCACCGAGACCTCGTCCTACGTGAACGGCGCCGAGATCCACATCAACGGCGGCCAGCACGTGT
>CAMDEB010000342.1 GCA_945893085.1 Rhodoplanes serenus
GCTGTGTTACACGCGAGCCGAGGATCGCAACGCCGTCAGCTCTCCTTCGAGCAGTCGCGCGGCGTGATCTTCTTTTCCGCGGCGTACTTGTCGGCCGCGTCCTTGACCATCGGATCGAGGATCGACCGATCGGCGGTGTACCAGTCGGAGATCACCTTCCACGCCTTGCCGTCCCACTGCTGCACGCGGGAGTCATCGGCGCCCTGGTGGTCCTGGCAGGACAGCTTGATCGGCCGGAGCATGCCCTCAAAGCCAAGCTCCTTGATGCGCGCGGCGGTCAGGTTGAGGTTCTCAAAGCCCCAGCGGACCTGCTCGCCGGTCATCGGCTTGTTGCCGAACCGCTTCTGCGCGGTGCGGATCGCCTCGACGCCGAGCATGGAGTTGAGCAGGCCGCGATTGTAGAGCACGTGGCCGACATCCTCGGGCTTCGCCTGGCTCTTGCCCTTGGCGACGACGTGCTTCTCGACGTCGGCGTGGACCGCGAACTTGCCGGCGCCGTGCTGCAGCAGCAGAGCCTTGTAGCCGGTCGACTGATCGCCGGCCGGCGTGACATCCGGCTCGGCACCGGCCCACCACACACCCATCATCTTGTCGCGCGGGAAGCCGACGCCCGCCGCTTCCTTGATGGCGGTCGAGTTCATCACGCCCCAGCCCCACAGCAGCACGTAATCCGGCCGGTCCTGGCGGATGGCGAGCCATTGCGACTTCTGCTCGACGCCGGGATGCGTGACCGGGATCGCCTTGAACTGGAAGTCATGCTTCTTGGCGCGAGCCTCGAGCGCCGCGATCGGCTCCTTGCCGTAGGGGCTGTCGTGATAGACCAGGCTGATCTTCTTGCCCTTGAGGTTATTGAAGCCACCCATCTCCTTGGCGATGTGCTGGATGGCGACGTCGGCTGCGGTCCAGTAGCTGCCGACGGCGACGAAGTTCCAGGGGAACACCGCGCCGTTGCGGCTTTCCGACCGGCCGTAGCCCATCGTCAGCAGCGGAATCTTGTCGCCCGGCACCTTCTCGGTCAGAGCGAAGGTGATGCCGGTGGAGAGCGGTGAGAAATAGCCGGCGCCGGTCGGGCCTTTGCCCTTGAGGCGCTCGTAGCACTCGACGCCCTTGTCGGTGGCGTAGCCGGTCTCGCATTCTTCAGGAACGAGCTTGACGCCGTTGATGCCGCCGTCGCGCTCGTTGATCATGTTCCAGTAGTCGATCACGCCGTTGGCGAACGGAATCCCGTTCGGCGCGTAGGGGCCGGTGCGATAGACCAGCGACGGCAGGAATTGTTCGTTCTGTGCCGCGGCCGGGCTCGCGATGGCCAACGCGCCGGCGGCGGCCGCCAGGACCAGAGTTGCTCGAAGCATTGCGTTCCTCCTCGACGATCCGGCATACGAGCCGGGACTTTCCACGCGAGCCTTTTTCATTTTTTCGAGGCGGCCTGCCGCTCACATTGCGGGCCAACCCTTTGCCATAGCCTAAGCCCTCAATAGGGGTATGGCCAGAGTCTCAGCTTCTCCTTGGCCGTCGACCAAAGCCTTGCAAAACCATGGGGTTCGACGATCAGCAGGTAGCAGATGAGGGCGCCGGTCACGATGAACACCAAGAGCGACACGGTTTCGACCGAGATCGGGATTCCGAGCGCGTGCGGCACCTGGTCGAGCAGGATCGGTAGCACCAGGATGAAGGCAGCGCCGAGGAACGAGCCGAGGATCGAGCCGAGGCCGCCGATGATGACCATGAACAGGATCTGGAACGAGCGGTCGATGTTGAACGCCAGCGGCTCCCACGAGCCGAGATAGACGAACGCCCACAGCGCACCGGCGACGCCGACCATGAACGACGAAATGGCGAAGGCCATCAGCTTGGCATAGAGCGGCCGGATGCCGATCAGTTCGGCGGCGATGTCCATGTCGCGGATCGCCATCCATTGCCGGCCGAGATTGCCGCGCACCAGGTTCTTGGCGATGGCCGCGAACACCACGACGAAAATCAGACACAGGAGATAGCGTTCGATCGGCGTGTTCACGAACAGGCCGAAGAATTCGAGCTGCGGCGCGTTCACCGAACCTGACGGCGTGTAGTTGGTGAACCACTTCACCCGCGCGAACACCCAGTCGAAGAAGAACTGCGCCGCCAGCGTCGCGACCGCGAGATACAGCCCCTTGATGCGCAGGCTCGGAACGCCGAACAGGACGCCGACCAGCGCCGCCATCAATCCACCGAGCAGGATCGAGGGCAGCACCGGAAGCGGCGGAATCGACAGCCACAGGATATCGACGCCGGTGCCGAACTTGTAGGCGCAGTACGCCCCGATCGCCATGAACGCGCCGCTGCCGAGCGAAAGCTGTCCGCAATAGCCGGTCAGGATGTTGAGGCCGACGGCGGCCAGCGACAGGATCAGGAACGGAATGAGGATGGCGCGCAGCAGGTAGTCGCTGCCGAACGGCCAGATATGGAAATGGGCCAGCAGCGGAATCCCGACAAAGACCACGGCGAGCAGGATCCAGAACGCGATGCGATCCTGCCGGATCGGAAACACCGCCATGTCGGCTGCGTAGCTCGTCTTGAACTGGCCGGCCTCGCGATAGAGCATCTCTACGCCCTGCTTTTTGCTTTGCGCATGATCTTGTCCGAAAACCGGTGCCCACTTTTCGGGATCATGCGCTAAATCCGCTCGATGATCCGCTCGCCGAACAGGCCTTGCGGCCGCACCATCAGCACCAAGAGCGCCAGCACGAACCCGAACCAGTATTCGATGCCGCCGCCCATGTAAGGTCCGAGATAGACTTCGGCGAGCTTCTCGCCCGCGCCGATGATCAGCCCGCCGACGATCGCGCCGGGCACCGAGGTGAAGCCGCCGATGATCAGCACCGGCAGCGCCTTGAGCGCCAGGAATGTGATAGAGAACTGCACCCCGAGCTTGGTGCCCCACACCGTCGCCGCGACCAGCGCGACCAGGCCGGCGACCAGCCAGACGATGAACCAGATCCAGCTGATCGGAATGCCGACCGACTGCGCCGCCGAATGATCGTCGGCGACCGCGCGCAGCGCGCGCCCGGTCTTGGTGCGCTGGAAGAACACCGCGAGGCCCGCCACCAGGACGCCGGCGATCATGCCGCCCCAGACGTCGAGCTTGTTGACCAGGACCCCGCCGGGGAACTGGTCCTCGAACAGGAACCAGGCATCGGTCGGGAACAGCCGCAGCGGATACGCATCGGCGCCGAAGATCATCTGCGCCGCGCCCTCCAGGATGAAGGTGACGCCGATCGTCGACATGAACAGGATCAGGCCGTCCTGGTTGACCAGCGGTCCGAGCACGAAGCGCTCGATCAGCCACGCGGTGACGGTCATGACGGCGGCGGCAAACACCAGGCCGAGCACCACCGCCACCCAGAACGGCACGCCCTGGGCCACCAGGTAATCGAGCGGCCGCACCAGCGCGAGCCCGGCCAGCAGCACCATGGCGCCCTGCGCGAAATTGAACACCCCGGACGCCTTGAAGATCAGCACGAAGCCCAGCGCCACCAGCGAATAGAGCACGCCGGAGAGCAGGCCGCCGATCAGCACCTCGAGGATCTGGCCGAAAAGGATCACGGCCAAGCTCCTTGGTCCACGAGCGCCGGCGGCGCTTTCTCCCCTCCCCCCGCGAAGTGGCGGGGAGGGGGCGGGGGTGGGGGGCTGCCGCCGCACTCACGATCGACATGGTGTGCACGTTGCAACACCCCCCGACCCCGCCCCGCCACGCGCTTCGCGCGCGTGGGGAGGGGAGTCCGGGCGGCACGATCTCGATCCAAAATATTCAACAGCGTTTTCAATGTGCAATCCCCAGATACGCGTCGATCACGGCCTGGTTCTGCCGGACCGCGTCCGGAGCGCCGTCGGCGATCTTCTCGCCGTGGTCGAGCACCACGATCCGGTCGGACAGGTCCATCACCACGCCCATGTCGTGCTAGATCAGCGCGATGGTGGTGCCGTAGTGGTCGTTGACGTCGATGATGAAGCGCGACATGTCCTCCTTCTCCTCGAGGTTCATGCCGGCCATCGGCTCGTCGAGCAGCAGCAGGTCGGGCTCCATCGCCAACGCGCGGCCGAGCTCGACTCGCTTCTGCAAGCCGTAAGGCAGCCGCGCGACCTGCACCTTGCGGATCGCCTGGATCTCGAGGAAGTCGATGATCTCCTCGACGCGGTGGCGGTGCTCGATCTCTTCGGTGAGCGCCGGCCCGACGCGCAGCATCTGCCAGAGGAAGCCGCGGCGCATCTTCAGCGTGCGGCCCACCATGATGTTGTCGAGCGCGCTCATGCCCTTGAACAACGCGACGTTCTGGAACGTGCGGCCGATGCCGCCGCGCGCCGCCTCGAACGGCCGCATCTGGGTCCGCGTCACGCCCTTGAAGGTGATGCTGCCGGCTTGCGGATGATAGAAGCCGTTGATGACGTTGAGCATCGAGGTCTTGCCGGCGCCGTTCGGACCGATGATGGCGCGGATCTCGCCCTTGCGGATGTCGAAGGAAACCTCGTGGATCGCCCGCACGCCGCCGAACGACAGCGATACGTTCTCGACCGAGAGCAGCACCTCGCCGGCCGCGACGTCGCTGGCGGCCGGGGCTCTCATGCCGCCCTCTCGGTCGGACGATCGCCCGCAACGACGGCCACGTCCCTGATCTTGATGCGCGCGGAAATGTTGCCCTTGCGGCCGTCCTCGAACGTCACCTCGGTCGAGATGTCGGCCTCGCTGGAGCCGTCGTAGAGCGCCCGCACCAGCGGCGCGTAGCGTTCGGCGATGAAGCTGCGGCGCACCTTCTGGGTGCGCGTCAGCTCGCCGTCGTCGGCATCGAGCTCCTTGTGCAGGATCAGGAAACGTTTGACCTGCGCGCCCGCCATCACCTTGTCGGCGAACAGCGAACGGTTGGTCTCCTCGACGTGCTGCGCCACCATGTCGTAGACCTGCGGGTGGCCGGCGAGTTCCTGATAGGAGCCGTACACGATGTTGTTGCGCTCGGCCCAGCTGCCGACCGCGGTCAGGTCGATGTTGATCATCACCGCGACGAAATCGTGCTTGTCGCCGTAGGCCACGACCTCGCGGATGTTGGGATAGAACTTGAGCTTGTTCTCGATGTATTTCGGCGGCACCAGCGTGCCGTCGTTGAGCCGGCCGACGTCCTTGGCGCGATCGATGATCTTGAGGTGCCCGGTCTTCTCGTCGAAGAAGCCGGCGTCGCCGGTCTTGACGTAGCCGTCGGCGGTCATCGCCTCCTTGGTCTTGGCGTCGTCCTTG
>CAMDEB010000343.1 GCA_945893085.1 Rhodoplanes serenus
GCCGTTCTTGATGGTCACCAATTGCAGCTCGGCGGCGATCAGACGCAGGTGCTCGACCGCGCGCGAGCCGCCGACCGCGCCGTAGCCGACAAAACCGGCGGCCTTCTTGTTCCATTCCGGAGAGGCGTAATCGAGGGCGTTTTTCAGCACCGCCGGCATGCTGTGATTGTATTCGGCGGTGACGAAGATGTAGCCGTCGAACTCCGCGACCTTCTTTTGCCAGCGCTGGGCAACCGGATTTTGCGAGGGTGCCCACGCGTTCGACGCCACTTCATCGAAGAACGGCATCGGGAAATCGCGCAAATCGACGATTTCGGTCTCGATATCGTCGCGCTGGGCGGCAATATCCTGGACCCATTGCGCCGGCTTGTGGCCGAAGCGGGTGGCGCGGGTGGTGCTAATGACGACGGCGATCTTGAGTTTGGCCATGGCAACCTCTATCTCTGTTAGTGGTTACGATTTGATACTGAGGATAAATAGATGACCCGAAAAAAGGCACAAGAAGGCACAATCGGCATACCCGGTAACCTGCATGTGCCCGAGGACTGCCGGGCGGTCAGCGAGGTGCTCTCCCGGGTCGGCGACAAATGGACGGTGCTGGTGGTCGGTGAGCTCGGCAACGGGCCCAAGCGCTTCAACGAAATCCGCCGCAGCCTCGGCAGCATTTCGCAGCGGATGCTCACCCTCACGCTGCGTGGTCTGGAGCGCGACGGCCTGGTGACGCGCACGGTGTTCCCGACGGTTCCGCCGCGCGTCGATTACGAATTGACCAAGCTCGGCAAATCGCTGCTCGAGCCGGTGAGCGGCCTCGGCCTGTGGGCGCGGCAAAACCGGCCGGCGATTGCCGATGCGCGGCAGCGCTTCGATGCGGCAACGGAATCGGCCGCACAACGGTCGCCGCCGCTGCGCTTGCGTTGAAGCCTCCAATCCTTACATTGCGCCTCCATGAGCTACGTTGAGGCTGCGGTCGCGCCGCTGCGCAAGACCGGCCAGATCAAGCTGCACGGCAAGGAGGCCTTTGCAGGCATGCGCAAGGCCGGACAGCTCGTGGCCGAATGCCTCGACATGCTGGTCGGCGAAGTAAAGCCCGGCATTCCGACCGACAAGCTCGACAAGCTGGTGCTGGACTTTGCGTTCGACCACGGCGCGGTGCCCGCGACGCTGATGTACCGCGGCTACAAGAAGTCGACCTGCACCTCGATCAATCACGTGGTCTGTCACGGCATTCCCGGCGACAAGCCGTTGAAAGAGGGCGACATCGTCAACATCGACGTCACCCTGATCCTGGACGGCTGGCACGGCGACTCGAGCCGGATGTACGCGGTGGGCGAGATCCCGCGCCGCGCCGAACGGCTGATCGATGTGACCTACGAAGCGATGATGCGCGGCATCGCAGCGATCGTGCCCGGCTCAACCACCGGCGACATCGGCGCCGCGATCCAGACCTACGTCGAAGGCCAGCACATGAGCGTGGTGCGCGACTTCTGCGGCCACGGCCTCGGCCGGCTGTTCCACGACGAGCCGAACATCGTCCACGTCGGCCGGCCCAGCGAGGGCATCGTGCTGCGGCCCGGCATGTTCTTCACCGTCGAGCCGATGATCAACCTCGGCCGCCCGCACGTGAAGGTCCTGGCCGACGGCTGGACCGCCGTCACCCGCGACCGCTCGCTCTCGGCCCAGTTCGAGCACACCATCGGGGTGACGCCGAACGGCGTCGAAATCTTCACCACCTCACCCAAAGGGCTCGACAAGCCGCCCTATGCGGCCTGAGCCCGGCTGGACGGCCCAACCCGCGATTGCAATCGCCTGCAATCCCGTCATCCTGGTATTGGGGGCGGCGTGGGTGACGGCAGGGCCATGGTGACAACACCAGGCGACAGCAAGCGCAAGCGCACGTCGGGCCTCGCCGAGGCGTCGCCGCACTATCTCGGCCATCGCGACCGGCTGCGGACGCGCTTCCGCGAGGCCGGCAGCGACGCGGTCAGCGACTATGAACTGCTCGAGCTGGTGCTGTTCCGCGCACTGCCGCGACGCGACATCAAGCCGCTCGCCAAGGCGCTGATCGCCAAGTTCGGCTCGTTCGCCGAGGTGGTGTCCGCGCCGGCCGCCCGCCTCGCCGAGGTCAAGGGGCTGGGGGACGCCGCAATCACCGACCTGAAGATCGTGCAGGCGGCGGCGAGCCGGCTGGCGCGCGGGCAGGTGACCAAACGGCCGGCGTTGTCGTCATGGTCGGCGGTGCTTGAATATTGCCGGACCACGATGGCGTTCGCCGACAAGGAGCAGTTCCGCATCATCTTCCTCGACAAGCGCAACCAGGTGATCGCCGACGAGCTGCAGCAGACCGGAACCGTGGATCACACGCCAGTCTATCCGCGCGAGGTGGTCAAGCGCGCCCTCGAACTGTCGGCGACCGCGATCATTTTGGTGCACAATCATCCCACTCAGTCCTCCAGGGTCACGTTCAATCACGCTCAAGCCCATTGAATCACTACATAATTCCTTGAATATCGTTGGGGTCGGTTTAGATACTTCGGTGGGCGTTTCGGTGTCGTACCGCCCCCAGTTACAGACCCCAAAACGACCCCAGTAGATGCACCGAAGAACTCGCGATGCCGAGCATTACCGAAACCGCAATCCGTCACGCGCTCAGGCGCGTCGAGAAATCACGCAAGCAAGAGACGCTGACCGATGGCGAGGGACGCGGCACCGGCCGCCTCATACTCACGCTACGGCCGATGTCGAAGCGCGTCATGGCGGAATGGATGGCTCAGCAGTGGCGCGACGGCCGGCGCACGAAATCCAAAATCGGCTCCTATCCGGCGATGCCGCTCTCCGAGGCGCGGGAGGTTTTCAAGCGCGACTTCGCCGAGGTCATTCAGAAAGGCAGCAGCATCAAGATTGCGGGAGACGCACGGCCCGGCACAGTCGCCGACCTATTCGAGGCGTACGTGAAAAACCTCCGGGAAGCCGGCAAGTCGTCCTGGCCCGAAGCGGAAAGTGCGCTGGAAAAGATTGCGAACGTACTCGGGCGCAATCGACTTGCCCGCGACATCAGCCCCGACGACGTGCTCGGCGTCATTCGCCCCATCTACGAACGCGGCAAGCGCGCGATGGCGGACCACGTTCGTAGCTACATCCGCTCAGCATATTCGTGGGGCATCAAATCCGAACACGATTATCGCAGCACGTCTCCCCGACGCTTCAAGCTGTTCAACAATCCGGCCGCCGGCATTCCGACGGAGCCGAAAGTCGTCGGCACTCGCTGGTTGGACGAGGAGGAATTCGTCCAGCTCTACCGGTGGCTTGAGTTTCCGGACGCGCCTGTGCATCCGCCGTATACCCGCGCGGTGCGTATCCTCATGCTCACCGGCCAGCGCGTGGAGGAAATCGCCGCGCTCCACGTGGACCAGTGGGACGCAAAAGAGCGGATTATTGACTGGTCAAAAACGAAAAACGGAAAACCGCACGCGATACCGGTGCCGGCAGTCGCGGCCGAGCTCATCGAGTCCATCATTCCCAACAAGCACGGCTGGTTCTTTCCGTCGGCGATGGACCCATCGAAGCCCGTGAGCGCAAACACGCTGTATAGCTTCATGTGGCGTCAGCGGGACCGAGGCGTCATTCCCATGGTGACCAACCGCGACCTGCGGCGAACCTGGAAGACTTTGGCCGGCAAGGCGGGAGTGTCGAAAGAAATGCGCGACCGCCTGCAAAATCACACGCTCCAGGACGTGAGCTCGAAGAGCTACGACCGCTGGAATTACATGCCCGAGAAGCGCGATGGCATGGCGAAGTGGGACAAGTTCGTAACGGAGCTATTGAGCAACAAGCGTATTCTCGTTGCGGCGTGAGAGTTAGGGCAAGCTGCCGAACGGTATAATGAACGTCATGCCGAATCGACCATCGAAAAATTTTGCGTTCATTGATGGGCAGAATCTCCATCTTGGCCTCAAGGATATCGGTATCGCGCTCGACTTTCGGCGATTCCGAATCTATTTACGCGACCGCTTGCAGGTTGCCGAAGCGTACTACTTCATCGGCTACATGCCCGAACAGCAAGCGCTTTATACAAATCTCCAGCGCGCCGGATTCGTTCTCCAGTTCAAGGAGGTGTCGCGCGACCGTGACGGCAAGGCCAAGGGCAACGTGGATGTCGATTTAACGCTCGGTGCAGTGTCAAAGATGCCGGACTATGAGCAGGCCGTTATTGTCACGAGCGACGGCGACTTCGCCTCGCTCGTCTCCTACCTCATCGAAAACAAGAAGCTGCGTACGGTGCTAAGCCCGAACCGGGCAAAATGCTCGTTCCTTCTCCGCCGTACAGCGAAGGGGCATATCGACTTTTTGGAGGATATCCGGTCGAAAATTGACCTGAAAAGATAAAGGAGACGACCCCGCAGCCCCGAAGGACTTTTGGCGTCGCCTCCCGATGGTGAGACATCTTCAATATACACCCTATGTCGCGGCTTTTCCAGGGCAGCTAAATCCATGCTGCATCTCAAAATCTATCTGCATCGGTAGTACGTTTCCGTCCCTTTGCCGCTACTAGCCCACGTAAGCAATCTCCCCGCGACAGTGAATCGGATAGTCGCCGGCCACCTCTCACTCCCGACAACACAGTGGGCGCGGACACGCCACGCGCCTTCTTCACGCTGAATGTCCGTGAATTCGCAGGTTCCGCCGTCTGATTGGGCGCGGCGGCTTGAGATTCTCAGCGGCTGCAATGTTGTACTTCCCGGCAGGCATTCATTCGGCGAGGACGCCCACCCACCAAGAAAGGTTTGCTCAGCACGGACGTATGCTTCTCCAGCAAGCCGAGCCTCTGTCAATTCATCCCATCTATCATCGAACGAGAGCCCGTTGGTCGCTTTGAAATTGCGAAGGGCCTCTCGGGACAGCGGGCCCCAGTTTCGTTCTTGTCCCGCGTAAAACCCCAATGCTCGCAAACGCCCCTGGACCCACAAAGCGTCGGAAAGTTTCGACAGGTCGCGCCTCGCTTGGATTGGAGGAGGAGGTTGAATCTCGATTGGAGGCGCGGGTGGGCCCGTTGGTGCCCCTACGGCAGCCGGCCCTCTGCGGGACTCGCCTATTTCGATGGGCGGGGGCAAGGACTGTGTTTCGGCATGGAATAAGGACCCCGTTTTCGGGGTGATCGGCGTCCAATCGGGCCCCCCGCACTGAGGGTCCACACTGGCTTCCACTTTCATGGGAGCCAAGATTGGAATGCTGGTCGTGGAGACGATTGCGAAGATCCGTCGCG
>CAMDEB010000344.1 GCA_945893085.1 Rhodoplanes serenus
TTGGGGAGCTTGCTTAGTGCTGACGGCTCCTTGGGTCGGCTGTTGCGCTTGACGGGCGCTGTATTCCGAACGGGAACGGATGAATCTTCCGGTCTTGAAAAATTGGCCATGCATCACCCCACTCGCATCTCGGTCTGCTTCTCGCAGCCCGCACACTCAAAGGTTCGGATTTCCACTTCTTTATGTTTGGGATCGGGGCTTCGCCGCATCAAATGCGCCTGCCCTCCGCAATGCGGGCAGGTGACCGGCGTCATGAACGTAGGCGTGGGTGTGGTTGGCGTTTGGTGCATGGCTTCCGTCTTTTACAGGCGGGAGCGCTGGCGCGTCTCTCAGTCACCGACGCCTGGGCCTGGGGGCCGCTGCCGGTGATGTTCCTTTGTACGCTTCAATACATAGCAAGTCGATGACCGGGCGTGTGGCAAAGTAGGCCCGTGTTTGATTCAAATTGAAATGAACCCCCCAGCCAACCCGAATGGATTGGCTGGGGGTCCAGTCAGGGCCAGGAAATGGCTAAAAAACCGGGCCCATGCCTTTAAGAGCCAGGGACGACGGGACGTTCAAAAACCCCGGTCGCCACAATCTGTCTTCAAGTCAAAGAGGCCGCCAACCGAGGCGGCCTACATCAACCGAAGATCACGTCCCCGCCGGAGCGTTTCACGCTTGGCTTTGTCGCTGTAGCAATCAAGTTCATCGGCTATTCGAAGCAACTGTTTTTTTATCTTCAGGTAAGTGGCGCGGTCATCGGCGCGGGTGGCTTTTTTTGCCATCCGCCCGCAGGCCGCAGCCTTCCGGCGATAGATGTCACCGAACATGAGTAGGATTTTTGCGCCGTCGCTTAAATCTGTCTGAGCAAAATTGACCAGTCGGCGGCCAGCGGGATCAGCGCGTCGGCCGCGAACGGCTTGGTCAACAGCTCGACGTCGGCGTCGAGCCGGCCGTGATGGATGATGGCGTTTCGCGTGTAGCCGGTTGCGTACAACACCTTCAGTCCTGGCCGGCGGCGCAATGCCTCGTCCGCGAGCTGGCGGCCGTTCGTGCCGCCGGGCAGCACGACGTCGGTGAACAGCAGCGCGATCTTGGGATCGGCGTCGAGCAGGCGCAACGCATTGGCGGCATCCGGTGCCGCATGCACGTGGTAGCCCTGCTCGCGCAGAACCCCGCAGGCGAAGCGGTTGACCTCCTCGTCGTCCTCGACCAGCAGCACGGTCTCGGTGCCGCGCGGGGCCGCGGCCGATTTCGCCGGTGTTCTTTCGTTGTTCGACCAGTCGGGCAGCCCGCGCTGTTCGGAAAGCCGCGGGAAATACATTTTGATGGTGGTTCCCTCGCCGATCTCGCTGTAGATCTTGATATGCCCGCCGGACTGCTTGGCGAAGCCGTAGACCATGCTCAGGCCAAGCCCAGTGCCCATCCCGGTCGGCTTGGTGGTGAAGAACGGCTCGAAGGCGCGCTCGATCACCTCCTGGCTCATGCCGGTGCCGGTGTCGCTCACCGCCACCATCACGAACTGGCCGTGCTCGATCTCGCCGCCGTGCGTGCTGGCGTAGACCTCGTCGAGATAGGAATTGGTGGTCTCGATGGTCAAGCGGCCGCCGTCGGGCATGGCGTCGCGGGCGTTGACGGCGAGATTGATGACGGCGTTTTCGAGCTGGTTGGGATCGACCGCGATCTTCCACAAGCCGCCGGCCAGCACGGTCTCGACGGTGACGGTCTCGCCGATCGTCCGCCGCAGCAGTTCCGACATGCCCTGCACCAGCCGGTTGATGTCGACCGCCTTGACCTCCTGCGGATGCTGGCGGGAAAACGCGAGCAGGCGCTGAACCAGCATGGCCGCGCGCTCCGAGGCCTGACGGGCGGAGTCCAGCAAGCGATGGATCCGCGGATTGTCCTCGCCGATGCGCTGCAGCGCCATGTCGATATTGCCGAGGATGACGGTGAGCATGTTGTTGAAGTCATGCGCGATGCCGCCCGACAGCCGCCCCACGGCTTCCATTTTCTGCGACTGCCGCAGCGCCTGCTCGGTCGATTCCCGCCGCTCCACCTCCTGCTGCAGGCGCCGGGTCCGGTGCAATGCCATGATGCCGAGGCCGAACATCGCCAGCGTCGCCGGGATTCCGAAGATCAAGTGCTCGCTCATGGCGGCGAGCCACTCTTCCCTGATATTGGCCACATCGGTCGCGGCAAAGACGTAGATCGGCAGCCGTGGCAGTTTTCTGTAGCTGAAGATGCGCTCCTGGTTGTCGACGGGCGAGTTCGCGATGACCAGCCCACGGTCCGGCTGCGCTCGAATCGCGGTCATCAACCGGCCCTCCGGAGACGCATGTCGCACGACCGAGGACGCGTCCGGATAGCGCGCCAACAGCGCCCCATCCTGGCGCAACAGGAAGGCGACGCTCGGCGGCGGCAGCTTGGCATAAAACTCGATGAAGTATTCCGGTGCGATCGAGATGATGGTGACGCCGCCGAAGCGGCCGTCGATCATGCGCTTGCGGCTGATGGCGAAGAAGCGAAGGTCGGCGGCGCGCGCATCCAGCAGTTCCGTGACGTAAAGCCCCTCGATTCGGTTGTTCTTGTGGACGCTGAAATACTCGCGATCCGACAGATCGATCTGCGGCATCGGGAAAACCGTGCCTGAAACCACCGGATAGCCGGCGGCATCGATGATCCAAAGGTCGCGCAATTGCGGCAGCGTGTCGGTGAGGATTCGCAGGCGGGCGCTATAGACCGCCTCCGCCGCGCGGATCTGCTGGTCGGTGGCGTCGCCCACGACCTGATCGAGATATCGCTCGCTCAGGTCGAAGGTCTCGAACACCTTGCGGGCGTGTTCGTCGACGATGCCGAGGTTGCGCTGCAGCCGGTCGACGGCCTCGTCGTAATGGTGATCGTAAGAAATTCCGGCCGCCACCAGGAACAGGGTCGCAGGGATGACAACCGACGCCACCAGGAGCACACGCAGCGGCCGTTCGGCGCCGCCGGGGAGCGCCGCGGGATCGCGCGTCAATCCCGTCGAGCGGCCGAGAAAATGGAAAAACCGTCGCATCCAGGGTCCGACAATTCCGCCGGCGGCGGCTGTGCGAACCTAAGCGGAAGCGTCACGAAACTCAATTGGCAAGTGCAATGGAACTCGCGGCAACTCTGTGCGAGAGGCGACTCGCCGCTATGAAACTCAGGTGGGCCGCCGCTCCGGCGGCGCGCGTTACCTGGTGCAGACGATGGCGACGTAGTCGTCGCAGGTGCCGCCGCGGCAGTTCGGGTTGGTGCTGGTCGGCACCGCGCCGGTGATCTCGTCCTTATCGACCTTGCGATAGGAGGCGGCCTGCGCGAACTCGCGCGACTTGCAATAGGCGGTCGCGGCGGCCGCGCCGCAGGCCGCTCCCGAGGCGAGGCAGCGGTCGACGCCGTAGCCGTCGGAATGGTTGGCGATGATGAAGATGCGCCGTTCCGCTTGCGCGGCGGTCGCGCCGAGCAGGAGCGTCAGGGCGACGGTGGCGAGCAGGGATCGCATGGGCTCACTCGCTGTTGTCGGGACTCAGAGAGGGTCCGACTCAGACAATGTGAATGAAATCGTTAAGGCTTCGTTAACCTTGGGCGAATCCAGGAACGGCGGGGGTTTTCGGAGCGGGGACGAGGTGGTAACGCGGTCCGGGCGGGCTTGACGGCGAGGCGGGGCTTGGACCATTGTCCCGGCCATGAATGGCCTTAACCCGATCTGCGGCATTTGCCGAGAGATTATTCGCTAGCGACAGCGCTGGCGCGGCCGTCTTTTCTCCTGATCGAGACCAATGGACGCCCGGCCAGCAGGCCCAGGGTTCCGTATGGAATTGAAGCTCTACGATACGTTGACGCGCGAGAAGCGGGAGTTCGTCCCGATCGATTGGCAGGACAGTTCGATCCTGGCGGATCGTCGGCGCGTGCGGATGTATGTCTGCGGGCCGACGGTCTACGATTTCGCCCACATCGGCAACGCGCGGCCGGTGATCGTGTTCGACGTGCTGTACCGGCTGCTGCGCCATCTCTACGGCGAGAAGCGCGTCACCTACGTCCGCAACATCACCGACGTCGACGACAAGATCAACGCGCGGGCGGCCGAGCGCGGCATTTCGATCCGCGACCTGACCGAAGAGACCTACAAGAATTTCAAGGACGACGTGGCGGCGCTCGGCTGCCTGCCGCCCGATGTCGAACCGCGCGCGACCGAGCACATCGACGAGATGAAGGTGCTGATCGAGCGGCTGGTCGCCTCCGGCAACGCCTATGTCGCCGAGGACCACGTGCTGTTCAGCGTGCCGTCGATGAAGGACTACGGCAAGCTGTCGAAGCGTCCGCTTGACGAGATGATCGCCGGCGCGCGCGTCGATGTCGCGCCCTACAAGCGCGATCCGATGGATTTTGTGCTGTGGAAGCCGTCGAAAGCCGGCGAGCCGTCGTGGCCGTCGCCGTCGGGGATCGCCGCGCCGGGCCGGCCCGGCTGGCACATCGAGTGCTCGGCGATGTCGTGGAAGCATCTCGGCGAGAGCTTCGACATCCATGGCGGCGGCATCGACCTGGTGTTTCCGCACCATGAGAACGAGATCGCGCAGTCGTGCAGCGCGTTTCATACGAGCGTGATGGCGAATATTTGGATGCACAACGGCTTCTTGCAGGTCGAAGGCGAGAAGATGAGCAAGAGCCTGGGAAATTTTGTGACGATCAGGGAATTGCTAAGAACTGACAGATTCGGTTCTCAACGTTGGTCGGGAGAAGTTCTCCGGATTGCGATGCTTCGCACACACTACCGAAAGCCAATCGATTGGACAGTGGCGGGATTAGTTGAATCCGAAAAGGCTCTGAAGACTTGGGCAAGAGCGCTGCTGCCATTTATGGCCAAAGGCTTTGATGATGACTCAAATTCGTCCACTGAGTTTGTTCCGCGTGCGATGTTGGTTGCGCTCTGCAATGATCTAAACACACCTGCAGTGCTTGCAGAATTGCACAGATTGGTGCCTCGAGTTAACGAGGGTTCGTACGAGGCAGCCCGCGCGCTCTTGGCAGCATTGCGATTCTTGGGAATTGGCCATTTGCCGATATTTGGTGCAATGGCAGCGATTGAGGAAACGGACGACGTTGAAAAGCTAGAGAAGTTTCGAGATTTCGTAGTCGATCAAATGGAATCGAAGGTCCAACAGCTAATCAGAAGAAGGTCAGAAGCACGCGCGGCGAAAAACTGGGCACAATCCGACCGCATTCGCGACGAACTTGCGGCCACGGGCGTTGAG
>CAMDEB010000345.1 GCA_945893085.1 Rhodoplanes serenus
ACGCCGAGCGCCTTCGCGGTCTTGAGATTGACCACCATCTCGATCTTGGTGGACTGCTGCACCGGCAGCTCGGCCGGCTTCTCGCCCTTGAGAATCCGGCCGGTGTAGACGCCGACACGGCGGTACGCGTCGGCCGTGCTGTCGCTGTAGCTCATCAACCCACCGGCGGCGGCAAACTCGCGCGATTGGAAGATCGCCGGCATCGCATGCCGAAGCGTCAACGCACCGAGCTGTTCGGGCCGTCTGATGAACAGTCCATCGTTGCCGATGACGAGCGCGCCGGCCCGCAGTTCGGCCAGCCTTGCAAAGACCGGCTCGAAGTCGCGTTCGGTGCCGGCCTGCAGGACATGGATTTGCAGCCCGAGGGTGCGGGCCGCCGCCTGCACGTCCCTGGTGATGCTCTCGGTGACGGGATTGGTCGGGTTGACGAGGAACCCGATGACGGTTGCCGCCGGCACCAGCTCGCGCATCAGCTCCAGCCGTTTCGGCTCCAGCGCCGCATTCAGGTTGCTCACGCCGGTCATGTTGCCGCCCGGCCGGTTCAGGCTGGCGACAAATCCACGCTCGACCGGGTCGGCCCCCATATTGAAAACGATGGGAATGGTCGCGGTCGCCGCCTTGGCCGCGACCGCCGAGGTGATGCCCGCCGCGGCAAGCACGGACACCGGCCGACGAACCAGGTCTGCGGCGAGCACCGGCAAACGGTCGTTGCGACCCTCCGCCCAGCGAAATTCGATCGCCACGTTGCGGCCTTCGACATGGCCGGTCTCGCTCAAGCCTTGACGGAACGCACGGACGATACCCTCGGCCAGGTCTGGCGATTGGTTGTTGAGGAATCCGACCACCGGCATCGGCGGCTGTTGCGCGCGTGCGGCGAGCGGCGAAAAAAACGGCGAAGCCCCGGCGCCGCCCAGCAGCGTCATGAACTCGCGGCGTTTCATCGACACCCCCGAAAGTCCGCCAATTTCAGGCATCGTAACATGCAGCCAACAGGGCGCATGTGCGAAAACGCACCGGGCGTCCGTTTGGAACCCGACAGTGGCGAAGCGCTACTCGATGACCTCGTCGGCGCGCGCCAGCAACATCGGCGGCACTTCGAGGCCGAGCGCCTTGGCGGTCTTGAGATTGATCAGGAACGGGAACTTGGTCGGCTGCTCGAACGGCAGATCGGCGGGCTTCGCACCCTTGAGGACGCGATCGGCAAGCGCCGTCGCGCGGTCCATGCATTCGAGCAGATCGGGACCGTAGGACATCAGTCCGCCCTCGCGCGCGAAAAAGTCTGACTCATAGATCGCCGGAATCCGCGCCGAAGCGGCGAACTCGAACACGCGCTTGCGGTTGAGGACCGTCAGCGAGTCGGACACCATCAGGATCGCGTCCGGCTTCTCGCGCGTCATGGCGGCGAACGCGTCGTCGAAATCGTTGGGCTCGCGCACGCCGACCGCCTGGACGGCGACGCCCAGCGCGTCGGCCACCTTCGCCGACGCGTCGTAACGCAACGTCATGCCGAGATCGTCCTTGTTCCATAGCATGGCGACCTTGCGGATGGCGGGCGCACACTCCTTCAGGAGCTGCAGGCGCTTGGTGGAGAGCTCGGTGGCATTCTCCGATATGCCGGTGATGTTGCCGCCCGGCCGCGCCCAGCTTTCGACCAGGCCGGTCGCAACCGGGTCGCCGGTGCCGTGCGTCACGATCACGGGAAGGCCAGAGTTCTTGGCCGCCACCGCCGTTGGATAACCCGCCACCAGAATCAGGTCGACCTTGGCGGCCACGAGCTCTTGCACCAGAGGCGGCACGCGGTCATTACGCCCCATGGCACCACGGCGCTCGATCACCAGATTTTGCCCGACCGTATACCCGCGTTGCCGAAAGCCCCGGGCGATGGCAGAGCCGAGCGGAGTGTTCTCGGCGAACGGCGCCCCCGGGCTCAGCACCCCGACGCGATAGACTCTGGATGCCGGCTGCGCCGAGGCGGCCAGCGGCCAGGCCGCGGCGGTCCCACCCAACAGCGCCATGAAGTTGCGTCTGTTCATGTCGAGCCCCTTAGCGGAAGCACATGAGACACCGTAGCACGCGGCCCACCACGCCGATGTGCGAAAACGCACCGGCCGCGGCTCGATTTGACGTGGTTCGCCAGTGGTTTGCGTTAAGCCCGCGCGTCCCGCATCCGCTTGGCGGCGTCGAGCGCGGCCAGCACGATGCCCTGGTAGCCGGTGCAGCGGCACAGGTTGCCGGAGATCGCGATCCGCACCTCCTGCTCGGTCGGATCGGGATTGTCGCGCAGGAACTCGATCAGCGTGGTCAGCATCCCCGGCGTGCAGAAACCGCATTGCAGTCCGTGATTGTCGCGGAACGCCTCCTGCAGCGGATGCAGCTTGTCGACGCTTGGCGCGATGCCTTCGACGGTGAGGATCTCGCGGCCCTCGACCTGCACGGCGAGCATCAGGCAGGAGCGCGCCGACTGGCCGTCGAGCAGGATGGTGCAGGCGCCGCAGACGCCGTGCTCGCAGCCGAGATGCGTGCCGGTCAGTCCCAGCTCATGGCGCAGGAAGTCGGCGAGCGTGAGCCGGACCGGCACCTCCTTGCTGTATTTCTTGCCGTTGACGGTGACGGCGACGGTGCGTTTCTCGTTCATGTCAATGCACCGATGTTTTTGCGCTGAGGCCCGCGGCACGCTCCAGCGCGCGGCGCGACAGCACGGCTGCGAGATGCTGCCGGTAGTCGGACGAGGCGTGGACGTCGGACAGCGCCTCGATCGCGCGGCAGCTTTCGCAGGCCTTGCGGAACAGGTCCGCGCTCGGGGTTTGTCCGGTGATGGCGCGCTCGACCTCGGTCATGCGCACCGGCGCCACCGCGACGCCGCCGATCGTCACCGAGGCGCGCGTGATCTTGCCGCCGCCGTCGATCTCCAGCAGCACGGCGGCGGACACGATGGCGAAATCGCCGTGCCGCCGCGAGAACTCGACGAAGGCCGAACGATGCCCCGCGGCCCAGAGCGGGAACCGCACCGCGGTCACGATCTCGTTCAGCTCGATCGACGACGTCATGAAGGCGACCGGGAAATCGGCGAACTTGATCTCGCGCTGGCCGTTCGGGCCGGCGACCACCACGGTCGCGTCGTGCGCGGCCGCGACCGACACCAATTCGGCCGCCGGATCGAGATGGCACAGCGAGCCGCCGATGGTGCCGCGGTTCCGCGTCTGGCGATGGCCGATCTGCATGATCGCCTGGTGCAGCAGCGGGCACTTCGCCTTCACCAGATCGGAGAATTCGATATCGCGCTGCCGCGTCATGGCGCCGATCTCCAGCACCCCGCCGCTCTCCTTGATGCCGGAAAGCCCCTCGACCCGGTTGAGGTCGATGACGTGGTCGGGCAGCACGAACCGCATGTTGAGCATCGGCATCAGCGACTGCCCGCCAGCCAGGAGCTTGGCATTCTCCAGGCTTCCCAGCAGGGACACGGCCTCGGCAACGGTCTTGGGATCGTGGTATTGGAACGGAGGCGGTTTCATCTCGGTCCTGACGTTACGCGACGACAGAGTATAGGGAACCGCGGCAACGATGAGCAACCCGCAGATGCGCATGTCGATTTTGCCCTGGACTGGCCTGAGCCTGGCCGCCGTTCTGCTGGCCGCGCCACAACCCGCGCGCGCGCAAGGCGACGCGGTCGCGGATTTCTATCGCGGCCGGACCATCACGCTGACCGTCGGCTACAGCCCCGGCGGCGGCTACGACACCTACGCCCGCATCCTCGCCCGCCACATCGGCAAGCACATCCCCGGCAATCCGGCGATCGTGGTGCAGAACATGCCGGGCGCGGGGAGCCTGCGGTCGGCGAACACGCTCTACAACGTCGCGCCGAAGGACGGCACCGCGATCGGCATGTTCGGCCGCGGCATCGCCATGGAGCCGCTGATCGGCTCGAGCCCGGCGCAGTTCGATGCGACGAAGTTCCTCTGGCTCGGCAGCGGCACCAACGAGGCTTCGGTCATCGTCACCTGGCACACCAAGCAGATCAAGACCTGGGCTGACCTCATCGGCAAGCCGTTCAACGTCGGCGGCGAGGGCACCGGCTCCGATCCCGACGTCTATGCCATGATGCTGAAGAACGTGTTCGGCGCCAAGCTGAAGCTGGTCAGCGGCTATCCCGGCACGGCGGAGATCGCGCTGGCGATCGAGCGCGGCGAGGTCGACGGCCGCGCCAGCTGGTCGTGGTCGAGCCTGAAGTCGTTCAAGCCCGACTGGATCGCCGACAAGAAGGTCGATCTGCCGGTGCAGCTCAACCTGGAGAGGAGCCCGGACCTGCCGCATGTGCCGCTGATCGGCGATTACGCGACCAACGAGCGGCAGCGCCAGATCATGCGGATCGTGCTGAGCCGGCAGACCATGGGCCGGCCGTTCATGGCGCCGCCCGGCATCCCGGCCGATCGCCAGGCGGCGCTGCGCAAGGCGTTCGACGCCACCATGGCCGACCCGGAGTTCGTCGCCGAGGCCAAGGCGCGCGGCCAGGAGGTCAACCCGGTGAGCGGCGCCGCGCTCGACAAGCTGCTGGCCGAGCTCTACGCGACGCCGAAGGACGTGGTGGAGGAGACCAGGCGGGCGATCGCGACGCAGTGAGCTTTCGCTCCGTGCGCCGGACCCGCCCCGCCCTCATCCTGAGGAGCGGCCGAAGGCCGCGTCTCGAAGGATGCGGGCGGCCTCGCCCTTCGAGACGCATCGCTTCGCGATGCTCCTCAGGGTGAGGCCGAGATGGAGTGTGCCCGCGGCGCGCTACTTCCCCGCCCGCATCTCGGTCCGCGCCGCCTTCACCGCCTTGACGATGTTCTGATAGCCGGTGCAGCGGCAGAGGTTCGACGACAGCACGTCGAGCAGTTCCTCGTCGCCGATGTCGGGCTGCTGCTCCAGCATGTTGGTGGCAAGCATCAGGAAGCCCGGCGTGCAGAAGCCGCATTGCAGGCCGTGATGGGCGATGAAGGCGCGCTGCAGCGGATGCAGCGTCTTGCCGTCGGCCAGTCCCTCGACCGTGCGGATCGGCTTGCCTTGCGCCTGCACCGCGAACATCAGGCAGGAGCGCACCGCCTCGCCGTCGAGGATGACGGTGCAGGCGCCGCAGACGCCGTGCTCGCAGCCGATGTGGGTGCCGGTCAGCCCGCAATCCTCGCGGATGGTGTCGACCAGCGTCTTGCGCGGCTCGACGCGGACCGCGTGGTCGCGGCCGTTGACGGTGAGGGTGATGTCAGGTG
>CAMDEB010000346.1 GCA_945893085.1 Rhodoplanes serenus
CGACCGGCGCCAACGGCACGGATTTGAACGCGCTCATGGACAACCGCATTTCGGTGACGCCGCTGCGCCTCGATCTCACCGACGAGCCGTTCATGACCAAGCTCGCGGCGGTGTTTGCGAGTTCGCGGTAGGGAGGCGTCCGTGCCCGACCGGCCAGCCGACGACAGCGTCGAGCGCATGGAGTTCATGCTGACGCTGCGCCGCCGCGGCATCAGCGACCAGGCGGTGCTGCGCGCCATGGACGAGGTGCCGCGCGAGCATTTCGTCGAGCCGAACTTCCTCGACACCGCCTACGCCGACAACGCGCTGCCGATCGCCTGCGGCCAGACCATCAGCCAGCCCTATGTCGTCGCCTACATGAGCGAGCAGCTTGGCGTGCGGCCGAGCCATCGCGTGCTGGAGATCGGCACCGGCTCGGGCTATCAGGCGGCGGTGCTGTCGCGGCTGGCGCGCGAGGTGGTCAGCATCGAGCGCTACCGGACGTTGGCCGACACCGCGCGCTCGCGGCTCACGACGCTCGGCACCAAGAACGTGGAGATCCTGCTCGGCGACGGCCTCGAAGGCGCGCCGCTGCGGGCGCCGTTCGACCGCATCATCGTCACCGCGGCGGCGGAGCGCATCCCGGATGAGCTGGTGACGCAGCTTGGCCCCGACGGGGTGATGATCCTGCCGCTCGGGCCGCATTCCGGC
Organism: Rhodoplanes serenus; assembly: GCA_945893085.1. Taxonomy (GTDB): domain Bacteria; phylum Pseudomonadota; class Alphaproteobacteria; order Rhizobiales; family Xanthobacteraceae; genus Z2-YC6860. Next base: position 691 of record CAMDEB010000346.1, read on the forward strand.
ACCCAGGAGCTGGTCAGGCTGACCCGGACCGGCGAGGGGCTCAAGCGCGAGGCCCTGATCGCGGTCCGCTTCGTGCCGCTGCTGCCCGGCCGCGCCCGCGAGCTGTGAGGATGCGACCGTGACGTTGTATGTTATTTTCATACTGACCAATGGTTGCTTAAACCAGTCGATCGAGGGCAAACTAGGCTGTTTAGATGCTCAAGCTGGGCTATCGCTGGACCAAGCAAAATTAGTTGTGCGTCTAGGGATATACAAATAGGGGGTGTGGCCCTTAGGGTACGGCTGTACCGTCCATATTATTATCCGAATGTCTCGTGGACGGAATGTCCTCTAAACGGTGCAAGCACGTGCGAAAGATATTTCCGTATTTATTGTTCGCGCTATTTTTGTTTGCTATTTCATTCTTCCAATACAGCTCGAAGCTTTCAATCAGCCCGCCGACGAAGATCAGAACAAGTGCCGTCATGGCAGTCCCAATGATCCCATAAACATCCTGAGACCGAACTCAGGTGACGTGAGAATTATTCGCCCCGATTTGATTAGGGTTGAGAGAGTCTTGATTCCTTAAGGCCCTATTTACTCGTGGGATGTTATCTCCATTCGTCGCGTTTGTGTGCACGAGTGAGTAACCCTATGCGTAGCGTAGACGAGTTCCGTTGCCCGATTCCATGGTCCCGCGCGGCGATTTTCACCGTGATCGCCGTCAGCGCCGTGAGTTGCAGCTCGGAATCGTCGCGCTTCCAGGACAATCCCTTCGCCTCCAAGTCATCCTCGGCCGATGTGACCGGCTCGGTTTCGCCGCGCGGCAAGCAGGCGAGCGTGCAGAGCGCGCCGCTGCCGCCGCCGCAGGCCTCCGCGCCGTCGACCCGGCCCGCGATCACCGCGACCGCCGGTGGTGGCAAGGGCATGGCGTCCTATCAGCCCGGTTCGGCCAGCAGCGAGGTCTCCGGTTCGGTTCCGACCGCTCATCCGACCCCGCAGCAGGCCGCGTCCCATTCCGGCTGGACCTGGGACGGCGGCACGCCGGTCATGATCTCGGCCGGCGACACGCCCCAGACGCTGTCGCAGCGCTACGGCGTGCCGGCCTCGGCGATCATCCAGGCCAACAATCTGCAGAACGGCCAGCGCCTCAATCCGGGTCAGCGGATCGTCATTCCGCGCTATGAGACCACCGGCAGCGTGCCGGCGACGCGCGTCGCCTCGAACATGCCGCCGCGGCCGGCGCCGGTCATCGCCGCGCCCTCGACCAGCGGACCGATGGTGCACACCGTCGCGCCGGGTCAGACGCTGATGCAGGTTTCGCGCATCTATCAGAAGCCGCTTTCGGCGATCGCCGCGGCGAACAACATCGCGCCGCACACCATGGTCAAGGTCGGCGACAAGCTGATCATCCCGGGCGTGAGCGCGCCGCAGACCGCGGCTTCGGTGGCGCAAGCACCGGCGCCGGTCGCGCAACAGCAGAAGCCCGCCCCGGCGCAGAAGGTTGCCACGGCCCAGCCGCAGCAACCGGTGCCGACGGCGCGTGCCATCACGCCGGCCGCCGACAATCCGGTGGCGGAGAAGAAGACCGAAACCACCGCCGCGCTGCCGACGTTCCGCTGGCCGGTGCGCGGGCGCGTCATCACCGGCTTCGGTCCGCGGCCCACGGGTCAGGCGAACGACGGCATCAACGTCGCGGTGCCGGAAGGCACGCCGATCAAGGCGGCCGAGGACGGCGTCGTCGCCTATGCCGGCAACGAACTCAAGACCTACGGCAACCTGGTGCTGGTGCGGCATTCGAACGGCTACGTCACCGCCTACGCGCATGCCAGCGAGATCACGGTGAAGCGCGACGAGCCGGTCAAGCGCGGCCAGGTGATCGGCAAGGCCGGACAGACCGGCAATGTCTCGGCGCCGCAACTGCACTTCGAAATCCGCAAGGGCTCGTCGCCGGTCGATCCGATGCCCTATCTCGACAAGGGCGGCTCGACCTAAGTCCTAGGTGCTCCGCAGTATTGATTTCCCGCCTTCCATCGGCTGAACTGCCGATGGAGGAAGCGGCATGAATTCATTGCGCGTATCGCTGTCTGTCCTGGTTGCGGCGACGATCTTGCTCGCGCCGCAAGTCCTCAACGCTCAATCCTGGCCGTCGCGTCCGGTGACGCTGGTGGTGACGTTCGCCGCCGGCGGTCCTGCCGACGGCGCCGCGCGTCTCATCGCCAATGAGCTGAGCGAAAGGCTCGGCCAGCGCGTGGTGGTGGAAAACAAGGGCGGGGCGGGGGGAAACATCGGCGCCGCGTCGGTCGCCAAGGCAACACCCGACGGCTACACGCTGCTGATGGTGTCGTCCGGCCCCGGCGCGGTGAACAAGCTGATCTACAAATCGCTGCCCTACGATCCGCTCAAGGACTTCGTCCCGATCGTGATGGTCGCAAACATTCCGACCGTTGTCCTCGTCAATCCGAAGCTGCCGGTCGCCAACCTGAAAGAGCTGGTGGCCTACGGCAAACGCCACGTCGGCAAGCTCAGCATCGGCAACCCGGGCTATGGCACGGGCGGTCACATCGCCGTGGTGCTGTTCGCCCGCGAGGCCGGGCTCGAGGTGACCCACGTGCCCTATCGCGGCGTGGGGCCGATGCTCACCGACATCATGAGCGGACAGATCGAAGCGGGATTTGCCGGCTTCGTTCCGCAGATTCTGAACATGAAGGCGGTGGCCGTCACCGCCGCCGCGCGCGCCAAGATGTTGCCCGATGTCCCGACGGTGCGCGAGGCGCTCGGCATCGATGTCGTGGGCGGCGTCTGGTATGGCCTGCTGGCGCCGGCCGGCACGCCGCGCGAGGTCATCGACAAGGTCAACGGCATCGTCAACGACTTCTTCAAGAGCGCGCGGGGCCAGGAGTTGAGCCAATCGATCGGGATGCAGCCGGTCGGCGGAACGCCCGAGCAGATGGGCGCGGTGCAGGTGCAGGACATCGAGCGCTTCGCGCCGGTGATCCGCGATGCCAACATCAGCATGGATTGAGCCGGCAGCGGCGCGTTGCTTGGATTGATCTCTGTAGCATAAGCCGCTTCGCAATGCAGCATTACAGAGAATGGCATTCTCTTTATGACTTGCGGCGTTGCGGCAAATAGAAGGACCTTTTACATGGGGTCCATCGCGCGAAACGGCCAAGGCTGCTGATTCACACCAGAAGGATTCGTTCGACATGAGCCGCTTGTTGTCTGGCGCTGCTTTGGCAGCCGCCGTGCTGGTTGCCGGCATCACCCATGCGCCGGCCCAGGATTATCCAACTCATCCGGTGACCGTCGTTGTTCCGTTCTCCGCCGGCGGTCCGACCGACGCATTGATCCGCACCCTGGGCAACCGCATGCGCGAGAGCCTCGGCCAGCCCGTCCTGGTCGAGAACGTCACGGGCGCCGCCGGGACCATCGGCGTCGGCCGTGTCGCGCGCGCTGCGCCCGACGGCTACACGCTCAGCTTCGGCCACTGGAGCACGCACGTGATCAACGGCGCGGTGTATCCGCTCCCATTCGATCTGCTGACCGACTTGGAGCCGGTGGCGCTGCTGACGAGCTATCCGATGTTGCTGGTGGCAAAGAACGGCGTTCCGGCGAAGGACCTGAAGGAGTTTCTGACGTGGGTGAAAGCCAACTAGGATAAGATCTCCGTCGGCAGCATCGGTGCCGGCAGCGCGGCGCATGTCGCGGGGGTCTATTTCGAGAAGATCGCCGGCGTGAAGCTGAATTACATCCCCTATCGCGGTGCTGCGCCTGCGTTGCAGGATTTGCTTTCGGGAAATATCGACTTCATGTTCGACCACGTCGCCAACGCCCTGCCGCATGTGAAGGCAGGCAAGATCAAAGCCTATGCCGTGACTGCTCCGACCCGGCTATCGCAGATGCCGGACATCCCGACGGTCGATGAGGCGGGCCTGCCCAACCTGCATGTCTCGATCTGGTTTGGGCTCTGGGCGCCGAAGGGCACGCCGAAGGCAGCGATCGCCAAGCTCAATTCCGCGGTCAAGGATGCGCTCGCCGATCCCGCGGTGCGCAAGACGCTCGACGAGCTTGCTCAGGTCATTCCGCCCGTCGACAAGCAGTCGCCGGAAGCCCTCGCAGCGCACCAGAAGGCCGAGATCGAAAAATGGTGGCCGATCGTCAAGGCTGCCAACATCAAGATCGATTGATTCCGAGCCATCCATTGGTTACGACGGCGGGCGCGCGCAGCCGATGCGCGCGCCGATCCTTCAGGACAACATGACCGAAAAATTCATCGATTACTTCGACGCGCTGTCCTCGCCGTGGACCTACCTCGGCCACAACAGGTTCGTGGCGCTGGCGCAGCGCCATAGTCTCACCATCCGGCACAAGCCGATGGATCTGCTGAAAGTCTGGTCGGTGTCCGGCGGCCTGCCGCTCAAGCAGCGCGCGCAGCAGCGACAGGCCTATCGTCACGCGGAACTGAAGCGCTGGAGTGAGGTCCTTCAGGTGCCATGCAACCTGGAGCCGACCTTTCATCCG
>CAMDEB010000347.1 GCA_945893085.1 Rhodoplanes serenus
CAATGTCCGACCAGCAGATCCGCGCGCTGTTCGAAGAGGGCAGCTACGAGGTCGTTCCGCACGACGGCATGCGGCGCACCATCGCGCAGCGGCTGACGCAATCGACGCAGACCATCCCGCATTTCTATCTGACGATGGACTGCAACATCGGCAGGCTGCTGGCCGCGCGCGAGGAGATCAACGCGTCCGCGCCGAAGGACAAGGACGGCAAGCCGGCCTACAAGCTTTCGGTCAACGATTTCGTGCTGAAGGCGCTGGCATTGGCGCTGCAGCGGGTTCCGGACGCCAACGTGAGCTGGACCGAAGCCGGCATGCTCAAGCACAAGCACTCAGACGTCGGCGTGGCGGTGGCGATTCCGGGTGGCCTGATCACCCCGATCATTCGCAAGGCGGAAACGAAATCGCTGTCGGCGATCTCGAACGAGATGAAGGATTTCGCCGCGCGGGCCCGGGCGCGCAAGCTCAAGCCGCAGGAATATCAGGGCGGCACGACCGCGGTGTCCAATCTCGGCATGTACGGGATCAAGGATTTCACCGCCGTGATCAACCCGCCGCACGCGACGATCCTCGCGGTCGGCGCCGGCGAGGAGCGCGCCATCGTCAAGAACGGCAAGATCGAAACCGCGCACGTCATGAGCGTGACGCTGTCGTGCGATCACCGTGCGGTCGACGGCGCGCTCGGCGCGGAACTGATCGGCGCGTTCAAGGCGCTGATCGAAAATCCGGTGATGATGGTGGTTTGAGGTGCAAGCATAACAAGTCAAAGTCAGGGAGGGGCGAATGACCAAGTCAATGACGACGACACGACGTGAAATTCTCAAGGGCGCGGCGGCCGCTGGCGGAGCCGCCATCCTGTCACCGGCCGTGTGGGCGCAGGCGCAATTCCCAAGCCGCACGGTCCGCATCGTCGTGCCGTTCCCGGCCGGCGCCACCACCGACATGTTGGCGCGCCTGATCGCCCAGCGCCTGACCGAGACCATGGGTCAGACCTTCGTGGTCGAGAACGTCGGCGGCGGCGGGGGTTCGATCGGCGCCGATCAGGTCGCCAAGGCGGCGCCCGACGGCCATACGCTGCTGTTCGGCAACATCACCTTCACGACCACCACGTCGTCGCTGATGTACGTCAAGCGAGCCCGGCACACCTTCGATGACTTCGTGCCGGTTTCGGTGGGCGCCTGGGTGCCGCTGCTGTACCTGGCCGCCAAGGACGTGCCGGTGAGCAACCTGAAGGAGTTCGTCGATTACGCCAAGAAGGCGACGACACCGCTGCTCTACGGATCGACCGGACCCGGCAGCATCATGAATCTGTGCGGCGAGGTGCTCAAGCGCGACGCCGGCATCAAGATGGATCACATCCCGTTCCGCGGCGCGGCTCCGCTCGTCACCGACATGCTGGCTGGCCGGATCCATTTCGGCGGCGACCAGTTGTCGAGCTCGCTGCAGCATGTCCGGGCCGGTTCGCTCAAGGCGATGGCGGTGGCGACCAAATCGGCCGCGCTGCCGCAGGTTCCGACCGCGCGCGAGATGGGCTTTCCCAATCTGGAGCTGCAGGGCTGGAACGGCTTCCTCGCGCCCAAGGGCACGCCGGATGCGATTGTCAACCGCATCCAGCAGCAGGTCGCCGAGGCAGTGAAGCGTCCCGACGTCGCCAAGCGCATGACCGACGTCGGCGCCGAACCCTCCGGTTCGACGCCGGCCGAGATGCGCACCATGCTTGCGGCGCAGATCGGCCAGGTCAGGCCGGTGGTGGAAGAGCTCAAGCTGGTTGTTGAGTAAGCGCGGCGGCGCCGCCGCGACGATGGCCACGGTCTTCGCATTTCTCGGAATGCTGCTGCTCTCGATCGTGGTCGCGCTGCTGGCGGCGTTGCAACTGGGCGACTATTTCGGCGCGACCGACGAATTCGTCCTTGAGATGCTGGCGATCGTGGTGTTCGCGGCCGGCTCGATGGCGGCGTTCGCCGTTGCCAGTGCCGCGACGCGTTCGGCGCGCGTCTTTACGGTGGTCGCCGTGGCGCTTGCCATTGTCGCCGTTGCATCGGTCGTGGCAACGCCGCTGATCGAGACGATCGCTCTGCGTTCGACGAATCCCGACAACTTCGGCGCGCAGGGCATCCAGATCGCACTCGAACTCATGGTCCCCGCGTTGCTGACGGTGCTGATCCAATGGGGCCTGACCCGGCGGCGCTGGCTGCGCTCGCGCGGGCTGGAGGACCTGACGCGCTGGCCGTGGGTCACGACGGTGGTGGCGGGGCTGGTGGTGCTCAATCCGCTCGGCCTCGACATCCTCGCCGCCGCGGTCCGGCCATTGGCCACCGACTGGCTGCGCGACCTCTGGCTGATGGTCGCGGGCGCCGGCGTGCTGGTCCTGATCGCGATGGGCGGCATCGAGTGCTATATCAGGGGCCACATGCTGCGCCGCCGCATGGCGCCGAGCCCGCCCGCCGGCGAGATGCGCGCCTAGAGTTTAAGGAAGACGGAGAAATCAGTGGCAGAGTCCTTCGACATCATCATTATCGGCTCCGGACCGGGCGGCTATGTCACCGCGATCCGCGCGGCGCAGCTCGGCTTCAAGGTGGCGATCGTCGAGCGCGAATACCTCGGCGGCATCTGCCTGAACTGGGGCTGCATCCCGACCAAGGCGCTGCTGCGCTCGGCGGAAATCTATCACTACATGCAGCACGCCAAGGACTACGGGCTGTCCGCCGACAACGTGTCGTTCGATCCCACCGCCATCGTCAAGCGTTCGCGCGGCGTCGCCAAGCGCCTCAACGACGGCGTCGGCTTCCTGATGAAGAAGAACAAAGTCTCAGTGATCTGGGGCGAGGCCACCATCGATGCGCCCGGAAAGGTCACCGTGAAGGCCGGCAAGTCCGAGGCGCCGAAAGGCGCGCTGCCGGCAGGGGCCTATCAGGCAAAGCACATCATCATCGCGACCGGCGCGCGGCCGCGCGTGCTGCCGGGGCTCGAGCCCGACAAGAAGCTGGTGTGGACCTATTTCGAGGCGATGGCGCCGGACAGGATGCCGAAATCGCTGCTGGTGATCGGCTCGGGCGCGATCGGTATCGAGTTCGCCTCGTTCTACCGCACCTTGGGCGCCGAGGTGACGGTGATCGAGGTGCTGCCGCAAATCCTTCCGGTCGAGGACGCCGAGATCGCGACCTTCGCCCGCAAGGCGTTCGAGAAGCAGGGCATCAAGATCCTGACCGGCGCCAAGGTGACCAAGCTCGACAAGAAGACCGACAGCGTCACGGCCACCATCGACGACGGCAAGGGCGGCACCCAGTCGATCACCGCCGAGCGCGTTATCTCCGCGGTCGGCGTGGTCGGCAACATCGAGGGGCTGGGGCTGGAAAAGCTCGGCGTGAAGACCGAGCGCGGCGGCACCATCGCGATCGACGGCTATGGCAAGACCAATGTACCCGGCATCTACGCGATCGGCGACGTCGCTGGCCCGCCGATGCTGGCGCATAAGGCCGAGCATGAGGGCGTGGTCTGCGTCGAGGCGATCAAGGGCCTGCACCCGCATCCGATGAACAAGAGCCTGATCCCTGGCTGCACCTATTGCGCGCCGCAGATCGCGTCGGTCGGCATCACCGAACAGGCAGCGAAGGAGAAGAAGCTCGATGTCCGGGTCGGCCGCTTCCCGTTCGTCGGCAACGGCAAGGCGATCGCGCTTGGCGAGGACCAGGGGCTGGTCAAGGTGATTTTCGACAAGAAGACCGGCGCGCTGCTCGGCGCGCACATGGTCGGCGCCGAGGTCACCGAGCTCATCCAAGGTTACGTGGTGGCGATGAATCTCGAGACCACCGAAGAGGAGCTGATGCACACGATCTTCCCGCATCCGACGCTGTCGGAGATGATGAAGGAGGCGGTGCTGGACGCCTACGGGCGCGTGCTCAATATGTGAGCTAGATGCGGTCGCGGTGCGAGATTTCGATCACCCGCGCGCGCGCCGCCAGTTGTTCGACCAGCGCGTCGGCGGCGGCCCGGTTGTTCGGGTCGAGGTTGGCGTCCCATTCGTCGAGCAGATAGACCGCGGCGTCGGTGTAGGCGACGATCTCCTGCAGCGCCCGCAACTGCCGTTCGCCCGATGAAAATCCCAGGCGCTTCGCCGGATCGGTCGGCGGCTTCGGAGCTTCGTCCTCACCGTAGTCGATGTCCTCCGGCTCGACGCCTTGCGCAAACTTGAAAGCCAGCCGGTCCGCGGTCGGCCAATAATAGGCGCGGGTCTTGATCTCGGATTTCAAGCTGGTCAGCAGCGTCGACTTGCCGGACCCGTTGGCGCCGCGCACGTTGATGCGGCCGGTCGGCCGCGAGAATGCCAGCGCCATCGCATCGTCGAGCGAGGCCACCGTCTGGGCATCGTCGCCCTCGCGCAGGGTCAGCCGGTCGAACTTGACGCGGCTCTCGTAGTTGGCATCGAACTCCGGATGCATGCTCGACGCCACGCCGCTCAGGCGCGCCCAGACCGCGAGCAGTTCGTTCCAGCCCGAGGTGAACTGATGCATGTTGTGCGTCATCTCGATCTGCCGCGGCAGCGTCGCGGCGAGCCCGATCAGCAGCTCGGTGTCGCCGACGTTGCGTGAGGCGACAAACGCCATGGTGCCGAACACGATCGCGAGGCCGACAATGGCACTGGCCGCGGACAGACCTTCCTTGGTCATGATCGCCTTGATCTGCGCAACCAACCCGTCGCGCAGCTTGTGCTTGAAACCCGCCATCCAGAGCCGCAGGTTGTAGCGGTTGCCGGTGAAGATGTTGTCCCAGGCGGTGTAGCCCTGCGCCGTCATGCGGTTGGTCATGCGCTGGTTTTCGAGGTAGGCGCGCGAGATCGGCTTGCGCATGGTCCATTGCATCGCGAACAGCACGCAGAACGCCGCCGCATAGGCCACCGGCAGCGAGCCGTCGATCTGCGTGCCCAGCACGATCACGTTGAAGATCAGCCCGAGCAGCAGCCGCAGATCGCCTTCGATCTCGTAGAGCAGATGAAAATAGACGTAGAACGTCTCGCCGGTGAGGAACGGCTCGACCCGCTCGCGCGTGTCCTTGTCGACCAGCGACTTGGCCTGGTGGCGGTTGTCGCGCGCGAAGCGGAGCATGTAACGGCCGTAGGCGAGAAAGCCGGCGCGCTCGGCGTAGATCCAACTGATGGCGCCGACGATGTAGGCGGCGGACTGCGCCAGCAGGA
>CAMDEB010000348.1 GCA_945893085.1 Rhodoplanes serenus
CTCGCCGCCGTCAATGAGCGTCTCGACGAACTGACGCGCGAGATCGGCCGCATGGCTCGGCACGGGCCGGGCGAACACGCCGAGCCGCGCCGCCTCGTCGACGCCATCGCCAAGCTCGATCGACGGCTTGACCAGATCACCGCCGAGACGCGCTCCGCTCCCAGCGACATCGGACGGCGTGAGGCCAGCACGCGGCTGCCGCCGGCCGGCCCGCCCAACTGGGCCTCCGAAATTTCCGCCCGCCAGCGCGCGCTCGATGGCGAACCGGCTCTCGGCGCGGCCCCGGCACGGCACGCTCCAGGACAGGACCTGAGCGGGCTGGAACATCAGCTCCGTCACATCACCACCCAGATCGCCGCGCTGCACCGTCCGGAGGACGTCGCCGACGCGCTCTCCGAACTGCGCAGCGATCTCGCCAGCATCGGCCGCGCGTTGACCGAGGCGTTGCCGCGCCACGCGATCGAGGCGCTGGAGACCGAGGTGCGAACCCTCTCGGATCGCCTCGACCGCAGCCGCTCGTCCGGCGCGGATGGCTCGACGCTGGCTGGCCTCGAACAGGGACTCGCCGAAGTGCGCGACGCGCTGCGCGGCCTCACCCCGGCAGAAAGTCTGGTCGGCGTCGACGAAGCGGTGCGCGGCCTCTCGCGCAAGATCGATCAGATGGCCGTGGGCACGCAGGACCCGGCCGTGTTCCATCAGCTCGAAAATGCGATCGCCTCGCTGCATGGCATTGTCTCGAATGTCGCCTCGGATGGCGCGCTGGCGCAGTTGGCGGCGGAGGTGCATGGCCTTGCCAGCAAATTCGAACGCACCGCCCATGCCGGCAGCGCCGACGCGCTCGCCAAGCTGGATGAGCGGATCGCGGCGCTGATGGACGGCGGGCGCGGGGTGCCGCCCGAACTCGAATCGTCGATCAGGACGTTGAGCGAACGGCTCGAACGTTCGCAGCTTTCGCAAGGCGACCAGCTCGCGCTCGGCAGCCTCGAGGACCGCATCGTCAAGCTGTTCGAGAAGCTCGACGCGGCGGATGCGCGCCTGGGAAGTCTCGGCGCGATCGAGCGTGGGGTCGCCGACCTGCTGGTCCACGTCGAGGAAATCCGCGCCGGCAACGGTCAGGCGCGCGGACCGCGCGAACCGCCGAAGCCCGCACCGGAGCCTGTCGCCGCGGACGCTGCGCCTCGCACGCCCGCACCGCAATTAATGATCGCGGCTCCGCAACCTGAGCCGGCAGCCCCTGCCGCCATCGCGCCCGAACCCGCTCCGCCGAAAGCCATGCCGCCGCGCGCCCGCGAACGCCGCCCGATCGACCCCAACCTGCCGCCCGATACACCGCTCGAGCCGGGCTCCGGCGCGCCGCGCGTGAAGCCCGGCTCTCCCGCCGCTCGCATTGCCGCCTCCGAGGCGGCGCTCGGCGGCGCCAAGCCCGCATTCGCCGAAACCGTTGGCAAGTCGGCAACCGTCGCCGCTGCACGCAGCGCCGCGAAGTCGGCCAACGCGGAAGTGCCTCTGCCGAGCGCACCAAAGACCAAACTCAAAAAGCCCAAATCGGCCGAAGAGTGGGCCGGTCTGGACGAGGACGCCGTCGAAGCGCCGGCGCAGGAGCCTCGTCTCAGTGGCCTGACCAAGCACATCAAGACCGTGCTGGTCGCGGGGAGCGTGGTCGCGATCGTGGTGGTCGGCGCGCTGACCGCCTGGGACCTTCTATTTTCGGAATCGAAGCCCGAAACTCCGGCCGCCGCGGTGGAAGAGTCCACCCCATCGGCGCCGTCGCCACCGGCCACAGTTCCGTCCCGCCCGATGCCCACGCCGGAAGGATCAGTGCCGGCGCCCGCCGGAACGGATCCCCTGACCACCCAGCAGATCGGCCGCACGTCCTCGTTCTTCGATCCGAAGACCATCCTGCCGCAGAAGCTGCCGCTGGCTGACATCACCGGCTCGGTGACCCGCCAGCCGCAGCCGTCTCGCACCGCCCCGACTGCCGCTCAGCCGGTCGATCCTGCCATCACGGCATTGCCGCCATCGATCGGGCCGGCGCTCCGCGCCGCTGCGACGGCCGGCGATCCCGCCGCCGAATACGAGATCGCCATCCGCCTGGCCGACGGCCGCGGCGTCGCGCAGAGCCTGGAAGAGACGGCGCGCTGGCTGGAGCGCGCGGCCAAGACTGGATTCGCCCCGGCGCAATTCCGGCTCGCGAGCCTCCACGAGAAGGGCGAGGGGATTAAAAAGGATCTCGGCGCCGCCCGCCAGCTCTACACCGCCGCCGCCGAAAAAGGGCACGCCAAGGCCATGCACAATCTTGCCGTGCTCTACGCCGAGGGCATCGACGGCAAACCGGACTACAAGACGGCGGCGCAGTGGTTCCGCAAGGCCGCCAGCTACGGCGTCGCCGACAGCCAGTTCAATCTTGCCATTCTCTATGCCCGCGGCATCGGGATGGAGCAGAGCCTCAGCGAATCCTACAAATGGTTTGCGCTGGCCGCCGGCAGGGGCGACAAGGATGCGGCGAAAAAGCGCGACGAGGTCGCGGCGCGGCTCGATCAACAGACCCTGATGGCCGCCAAGCTCGCGGCGCAGACCTTTACGCCCGATCAGGAGCCGGAGGAGGCGACAAGCCTCAAGGCGCCGCCGGGCGGCTGGGATCGCGCCAGCGTGGCTGCACGCCCGATCAAGCCCAGGCCCCGGACTCCCGCGGCCGCGCCGCAATGAAATAAGGTGCTGCTGCGCGCTGTTACAAACACGTGCAGAGCCCTTCAATCGAGCCTATACTGACCTCGTTCGAATCCCGAGTTCCGTGGAATCTCGACGCTTCGAACCTGACCTGACAAACACCCCGGCCGGACAGCGCGCTTGCAAATCTATCTCCCGATCGCCGATCTGCCCGTCAACATCTTCCTTGTCCTCGCGATGGGACTGGCGGTCGGCTTCATCTCGGGGATGTTCGGCATCGGCGGTGGCTTCCTGATGACGCCGCTGCTGATCTTCGTCGGCATCTCGCCGGCGGTTGCGGTCGCCAGCGTCGCGAGCCACATCGCCGCCTCCTCGTGCTCCGGCGCGCTCGCCTACTGGCGCAGGCGGGCGCTCGATCTCGCGCTTGCGCTCATGCTGCTCGCCGGCGGCATATTGGGCACGGCGGGCGGAGTGCGGCTGTTCACCACCCTGCGGTCGCTCGATCAGCTCGACCTCACCATCGGTCTGTCCTACGTCGCGCTGCTCTGCATCGTCGGCGGGTTGATGATCAACGAAAGCGTGCGTGCGATCATCCGCGAGCAAAGCGGCAAGCCGGCCTCGCCGCGCCGCGGCGGCAGTCATACATGGCTGCACGGCCTGCCGCTGAAAATGCGGTTCAAGCGATCGAAGATCTACGTCTCGGCGATACCGGTCTGGCTGATCGGATTCATCATCGGCTTCATCGGCGCGGTGCTGGGCATCGGCGGCGGGTTCCTCCTGGTGCCGATGCTGATCTATTTCCTGCGGGTGCCGACGGCGACCGTGATCGGCACCTCCATGGTGCTCACGCTCATCACCATGGCGTCGGCGACGGTGATGCACGCCGCGACCAACCATCTGGTCGACGCGGTGCTCGCGCTCATCCTCATGGTCGGCGGCGTGATCGGCGCGCAGTTCGGGGCACGTGCCGGGCAGAACATGCGCGGCGAGCGATTGCGTCTCCTGCTCGGCCTGCTGGTCTTCGCGGTCGGTATGCGCTTCGCCTACCAGCTCGTCGTGCAGCCTGGCGACCTGTATTCGATCCGGATGACCGGAGCCGCATGATGCGAAGGCGTGCCGCCATCCTCGCCGCGCTCGCCGCATCGATCGCCGGAATCCAGCCTGCTGCGGCCGAGCGGATCGTATCGTCGCTTTCGCGCCATCAGGTGCTGGTCAGCTCGAACTTCACCGGAACATCGATCGTGCTGTTCGGTTCGGTGGAGCCGGACACCCCGACCGCGCGCCGCCGCAGCTCGACCTACGACATCCTCGTCACCATCGCCGGACCGCGCGAGACCGTGGTGACGCGACGCAAGGAGCGCGTGCTCGGCATCTGGGCCAATGTGGACTCTCGTACTTTCGTCAGCGTGCCGACCTACCTTGCCGTGCTCGCAAACCGGCCGTTTGAGAACATTACCAACCCGGACACGCGACGCCGGCTGCAAGTCGGGCTGGATTACATCGTGCTGCCGCAGCAGATCGGCCCCAACATCGGCGACGTCGCGCCCAACGATCCGTTCCGTGCCAATTTCATTCGCCTGAAGACCGAGCACGCGCTGTATTCGCAGCAGCCCACCGGCGTCACGTTCCTCACGCCAACCCTGTTCCGGTCGGAAATCCGGCTGCCGGCGGTCGCGACCTTCGGCAACTACGATGTCGACGTGAAGCTGTTCGCCGAGGGCGAAATGATCGCGCGCGCGAACTCGGCTTTCGAGATCGTCAAGGTCGGCTTCGAGCAGTTCGTGGCCAGCGCCGCGCGCGACTACGGATTGCTCTACGGCATCGTGACCGCCATGCTGGCAGTTTTCACGGGCTGGTTCGCTTCGGTCGTGTTCCGGCGGGATTGACCGCCACCGGCTCGTCTCACGCCGCCCTCAATCCGGCAGGCATTGCTTCCCGGCGATGGCGTACAGCCGCCGCTCCCCCAGCATATGCGCGGTGAACGCAAGCGTGCGGAACACCTCGGTGAAGGCGCGGTCGCGCACGTTGAGGCCGCCGGCGTAAGCGCCGAACGCCGGCATCACCATCCGCGTCTTGTCGGCGGCAAAGCAGCGCCGGCTCACCGCGCGGCCGCGCCGGGCCACGCGCGCAACCGGGTGCAGGTGGCCCGCGATCTCGCCTTCGTCCGACGACGGCTCGTGGCGGAAGGTGATGGCGTCGATCTTGAGCACCGGCAGAAAGCGCCCACCGATGCCCTCGGCTGGATCGGGGTCATGATTGCCGGCGATCCAAATCCAATCGCGGCCGCGTTGCAGCGCGGTCAGCGACGTGCGGTCGGTATCGGCGAGGCGCGCCGGGCCTCGCCCATCGTGAAAACTGTCGCCGAGCGCGACCACGACCCGGGGCGCGTACCGGGCGACGAGGTGAGCGAGCCGCGCCAGCGTCGCCGCGGTGTCATAGGGCGGCAGCAGCACGCCGCGGGCGGCGAAGGCCGAGCCCTTTTCCAGGTGCAGGTCGGCAACCGCGAGCAGCCC
>CAMDEB010000349.1 GCA_945893085.1 Rhodoplanes serenus
GCCGGCATCGCGGCTGCGCAGGCCGCGCCGGCTCCGAGCCGCGACGGGTTCCAGACTTCGGCGCCCTACGCCATCCTGATCGAGGCCGAAAGCGGCACCGTCCTGTTCGAGAAAGGTGCCGATACGCTGGTGGCGCCGGCCAGCCTCGCCAAGCTGATGACGGCGGAGGTGGTGTTCGACCAGATCGCGCTCGGCAATGTCACGCTCGACGAGGAGTTCGTCGTCAGCGAAAACGCCTGGCGCAAGGGTGGCGCGCCGTCGGGCGGCTCGACCATGTATGCGGCGATCCACAGCCGGATCAAAGTGCGCGACCTGCTGAGCGGCGTCGTCATCCACTCCGGCAACGATGCCTGCATCGTGCTCGCCGAAGGCATCGCCGGCAACGAAGCGGCGTTCGCACGGCTGATGAACGACCGCGCGCGCGAGCTCGGCCTCACCAAATCGAACTTCACCAATTCTCACGGACTGCCCGATCCGCAGATGCGCGTCACCGTGCGCGAACTGGCGCGGCTGGCGCAGCACATCATCCAGACCTATCCCGAGCAATATAAGCTGTATGGCGAGCGCGAGTTCACCTGGAACAAGATCCGCCAGCAGAACCGCAATCCGCTGCTCGCCATGAACATCGGCGCCGACGGAATGAAGACCGGCTTCACCAGCGAGGCGGGCTACGGCTTGGTCGGCTCGGTGATGCAGAACGGGCTTCGCCTGATCGTCGTGGTCAACGGCGTGAAAACCGCCAAGGATCGCGCCGACGAAGCCAAGAAGCTGATCGAGTGGGGCTTCAAGGGCTTCGAGTCCCGGCTGCTGTTCGCCGAGGGCCAGCACGTCGCCGAGGCCAAGCTCTACGGCGGCGATAAAAGCCGCGTGGCCGTGACCGGCAATGGGGCGATCAGGCTGATGGTGCCGCGCGGCCAGACCGACCGGATCACCGCCCGCATGGTCTACACCGGCCCGGTCAAGGCGCCGGTGCGGCAGGGCCAGCCGATCGGCAAGCTCAAGGTCTGGCGCGGCGACATGCTGGCGCTCGAGGTGCCGGTGCAGGCGGCTGAGAGCGTCGGCGTCGGCAGCACCACGCAGCGCGCCTTCGATGCCGCGACCGAACTGGTCATCAACCTGTTCCGCGCCGGGGCCGACCGGCTATAAGCCGTTGCCTGACCTCATCCCGGATCGCGGGGCGGGGGCCGAGGAAAGCGCCGAGACCTGACCCTGAGATGCGCGGACATTTCATCACCTTCGAAGGCGGCGAGGGCACCGGCAAGTCGACTCACGCCGCGATGCTGGCCGATCGCCTGAAATCGCTCGGCATCGGCGTGCATCTGACGCGCGAGCCCGGCGGCTCGCCGGGTGCGGAAATCATGCGCCACATCCTGCTATCCGGCGTGGCGAAGCCGCTCGGGCCCGATGTCGAGGCGGTGCTGTTCGCCGCCGCCCGCGACGATCACCTCAACACCCTGATCCGGCCGGCGCTGGCGCGCGGCGAATGGGTGGTGTGCGACCGCTTCGCCGACTCGACGCGGGCCTATCAGGGCGCGGCCGGCCAGGTCGATCCGCGCGCGATCAGCGCGCTGGAGCGGATCGTCGTCGGTGACACCAAGCCCGATCTGACGTTCATCCTCGATGTACCGGCCGAACTCGGCATGCAACGCGCCGCCAGCCGCCGCGGCGAGTCCGGCGCCGACCGGTTCGAAGGCGAGGCGCTGGAATTTCACGAAAAGCTGCGCGACGCCTTTCTCATGTTGGTGGCGAGCGAGCCGGATCGCTGCGTCCTGGTCGATGCCACCGCGCCCAAGTCTGAGGTCGCCGAGCGGATCTGGCAGGTGGTCAACGAGCGGTTCGATCCGGCGACCGCACCGGTGTCACTGCGGGACACCGGCTCGTGAGCGCGGCGAAAGATTTGATCTAGGAATGGCGCCGCCTCTCATCCAGCTCAAGGATATCGCGTTGACCTTTGGCGGCACGCCGCTGCTCACCGGCGCCGAGCTTGCCGTGTCGCCGGGCGAGCGGGTGTGCCTGGTCGGCCGCAACGGCTCCGGCAAATCGACCCTGCTCAAGATCGCGGTCGGCCTGATCGAGCCGGATCGCGGCACGCGCTTCGCCCAGCCCGGCGCCAGCATGCGCTATCTGCAGCAGGAGCCGGATTTCGACGGCGCCGCAACGACGCTCGCCTATGTCGAGGCCGGGCTCGGTCCCGACGACGACCGGCACCAGGCGCGCTATTTCCTTGAGGAGCTCGGCCTCACCGGCAGCGAGAACCCGGCGCAGCTTTCCGGCGGCGAAGCGCGTCGTGCAGCGCTGGCGCGCGTGCTGGCGCCGATGCCCGACATCCTGCTGCTCGACGAGCCGACCAATCACCTCGATCTGACCACCATCGAATGGCTCGAGCGCGAACTGGCCTCGCGCCGCGCGGCAATGATCATGATCAGCCACGACCGGCGATTCCTGTCGAACCTGTCGCGCAGCACGATCTGGCTCGACCGCGGAACCACGCGCCGGGTCGAGCGCGGCTTCTCGGAGTTCGAGGCATGGCGCGACGACGTGCTGGCCGAAGAGGAGCGCGACCAGCACAAGCTCAACCGCGAGATCGTCAGGGAGGAGCACTGGCTGCGCTATGGCGTCACCGCGCGGCGCAAGCGCAATGTCCGCCGGCTCGGCAACCTGCAGGCGTTGCGCGAGGAGCGGCGGACCTATCGCGGCGCGGCCGGCAACGCGACGATCACGGCCGCCGCCGCGGACAAATCCGGCAAGCTGATCATCGAAGCCAAGAATCTAACCAAGTCCTACGAAGACCGGCCGATCGTCAGCGGCTTCTCCACCCGCATCCAGCGCGGCGACCGCATCGGCATCGTCGGCCCGAACGGCAGCGGCAAGACCACCCTGGTCAATTTGCTGATCGGCGCACTGCCGCCCGACGCCGGCACGGTGCGGCTCGGCGCCAACATCGTGATGACCACACTCGACCAGCATCGCGACAGCCTCGACCCGAACGTCACGGTGGCCGAGGCGCTGACCGGCGGCCGCGGCGATCACGTCATCATCGGCGACCAGTCGAAGCACGTGGTCGGCTACATGAAGGATTTCCTGTTTGCCCCCGAGCAGGCGCGCACGCCGCTCGGCGAGCTGTCCGGCGGTGAGCGCGGACGCCTGATGCTGGCGCAGGCGCTGGCCAAGCCATCGAACGTGCTGGTGCTCGACGAGCCGACCAACGACCTCGACCTGGAAACCCTCGACGTGCTCGAGGAGATGCTCGGCGACTACGCCGGCACGGTGCTGCTGATCAGCCACGATCGCGACTTTCTCGACCGCGTGGTCAATGCGGTGCTGGTTCCGGAGGGTCGCGGCGCTTGGCAGGAATATGCCGGCGGCTACTCGGACATGTTGGCCCAGCGCGGCGCGGATTTGACGCGCGAACCGGAGAAGCCCGCGACGTCCAAGGCCACGAAGGCGGTGAAGGGTGAGCATCCGCCCAAGCCCGCCACCAAGCGGCGGCTCGGCTTCAACGAGAAGCACGCGCTGGATACCCTGCCGAGGACCATCGCCAAGCTGCAAACCAAAATCCGCGCGCTGTACCAGCGCCTCGACGATCCGGAGCTGTACGCCCGCGATCTCAAGGCGTTCGAGGAGACCTCCGCCGCGCTGGTGGCCGCCCAGGCCGAACTGGCGAAGGCGGAAGAAAAATGGCTGGCGCTGGAGATACTGCGCGAAGACATCGAGGGCGGCTGACGGCGGCCTTGCGCTGCCAGCGTGCCGTGAACTACCTGTTGCCCTGTGAGCCCCGCAAACGAAGACCAAGGCGCCATCCCGCACCCGCGCGAGACTATCGCGCTATTCGGCCATGCCGACGCCGAGCAGATCCTGCTCGACGCCTACCACAGCGGCCGGATTCCGCATGCCTGGCTGATCGGCGGCGAGCCCGGGATCGGCAAGGCGACGCTGGCCTATCGGCTGGCCCGCTTCGTGCTGGCGCATCCGAACCCCTCGACCCACGCGGTGCAGAAGGCGAAATCGCTTGAAGTCGCGCCGGATCACCCGGCGACGCGCCGGGTCGCCGGCCAGGCGCACAGCGACCTGCTGGTGCTGGAGCGAACGCTCAACGACAAGGGCAAGCTGCGCCAGGACATCGCCGTGGACGACGTGCGCCGCTCGGTGTCGTTCTTCGGCTCGACGGCGGGCGAGGGCGGTTGGCGGGTCGCCATCGTCGATTCCGTTGATGAGCTCAACCGCTCCGGCGCCAACGCGCTGCTCAAGGTGGTGGAGGAGCCGCCGCCGCGCGCGTTGCTGCTGCTGGTCAGTCATGCGCCGGGCCGGGTCATTCCGACCATCCGCTCGCGCTGCCGCCAGTTGATGTTGCGCCCGCTTGCGGCCGAGGAGGTTGCCAAGGCCGCCGCCACCGCGCTCGGCGACAGCGCGGACACGCCCGAAATCAACGCCGCCGCGGCCGCAGCCGACGGTTCGGTCGCGCGCGCGCTGATGTTCCTGGAGGGCCCCGCGCTCGAACTGCGCCAGCAGGTGCTCGGCCTGCTCGACGGCCTGCCGCAGCTCGACCAGCGTGCGCTGCATGGGCTCGGCGACAAGCTTTCGGGAACCGAGGCCGAGACGCTCACGGCGTTCATGGACACGGTCAACGCGTGGCTCAGCGCGCGGCTGGCGAACGGCCCGCAGCAGGGCCACCGCCTCGACCGGGTGGCGCAGGCCTGGGAACGGATCAATCAAGCCGGGCGCGATGTCGAAATCTACAATCTCGACCGCAAGCCATTGGTTTTCACGGTGTTCGGGCTGCTTGCCGAGGCGGCGCGCGATTGATACCTACGGGGCCTCATGCCCGCCAAGCCCCGCTATTACATCACCACCGCCATTTCCTATCCCAATGGCGTGCCGCATATCGGGCACGCCTATGAGGCGATCGCTACCGACGCCATCGCCCGGTTCAAGCGGCTCGACGGCTACGACGTGTTCTTCCTGACCGGCACCGACGAGCACGGCCAGAAGATCCAGCAGACCGCGACCAAGGAAGGCATCACCGCGCGCGAGCTGGTGGACCGCAATACGCCGCTGTTCAGGGCGATGGTCGAGCGGATGAACTGCAGCAACGACGACTTCATCCGCACCACCGAGGAGCGCCATCACCGTTCCTCGCAGGCGTTCTGGCAGCGGATGGAGAGGAACGGCGACAT
>CAMDEB010000350.1 GCA_945893085.1 Rhodoplanes serenus
TGAACTGCTCAACGAATACCGCGTGAGCTTCACCGCCGCGGTGCCGACCGTATGGCTGATGCTGCTGCAACACCTGGAGGCCAACAACGCCAAGCTGCCGTACCTGCGCAAGGTCGTGATCGGCGGCTCGGCCTGCCCGCGCGCCATGACCCAGACGTTCCAGGACGTCTACGGCGTCGAGGTGTGCCACGCCTGGGGCATGACCGAGATGAGCCCGCTCGGATCGCTCGGATCGCTCAAGCCGGAATACGCCGGCCTCACCGGCGAGGCGCGGCTCGACATCCAGGTCAAGCAGGGCCATCCGCCGTTCGGCGTGGAGATGAAGATCGCCGACGACAACGGCCGGACGCTGCCGAACGACGGCACCACCTTCGGCCGGCTCAAGGTGCGCGGCGCCTCGGTCGCGCGCGCCTATTTCAAGGAAGGCGACATCCTCGACGTCGACGGCTTCTTCGACACCGGCGACGTCTCCACCATCGACCCATACGGCTACATGCAGATCACCGACCGCGCCAAGGACGTGATCAAGTCCGGCGGCGAATGGATTTCCTCGATCGATCTGGAGAATCTCGCGGTCGGCCATCCCAAGGTCGCGGAGGCGGCGGTGATCGGTGTGGCGCATCCGAAATGGGACGAGCGCCCGCTGCTGATCGTCGTGCTCAAGAAGGATCAGAAGGCGAGCAAGGACGACATCCTCGGCTTCATGCAGGGCAAGATCGCCAAATGGTGGATGCCCGACGACGTGCTGTTCGTCGACGAGATTCCACACACCGCCACCGGAAAAATCCAAAAGATCGCTTTGCGCGAGCGCTTCAAGGACTATGTATGGCCCAGCCAGGCGTCAACGCCCGCCAGGCGCTAGACTGAAGCCATCGCCGCTTGTTCCTTCGCAGCCAGGACCGCCATGACCGTCATTGATCCGGCTGCACCCGTGGCGCCGACCGGCATGTCGGCTCGCATGCCGGTCCTTGGGGGTGCCAACGTCCCGGCGGTCCGCTTCACCGGCGACGCCGGCGCCTATTGGCGGCTGCTCATTCGCGGCGCAATGCGGCTCGCGATCACGCTCGGCATCTACCGCTTCTGGCTGGCAACCGATATCCGCCGTTACCTGTGGTCCCACACCGAGGTCAGGGGCGACAGCCTGGAGTACACCGGCACCGCGACCGAACTGCTGATCGGATTTTTGATCGCGATCGCGGTGATCATTCCGATCAATCTGGCGTTCTTCGTGGCCGCGCTCAGCCTGGGCTCGTTCGGCGAAGCCGTCAGCGTGCTGGCTTTTCCGCTGCTGGCGTTCCTCGGCCAATACGCGGTCTATCGCGCGCGGCGCTATCGCCTGACGCGAACGGTGTTGCGCGGCGTGCGCTTTTATCAGGACGGCTCGGCTTGGCATTACGCGGTGTGCGCGGTGTTCTGGTGGATGATGATCGCGCTGACCGTAGGCCTCGCTTATCCGTTCGCGAAGAGCCGCCTGGAGCGGTTCAAGATGCGCCACACCCACTACGGCACCCTGCCCGGCCGCTTCGAGGGGTCGGGCGTGCGCCTGCTGCTGCGCGGCCTGCCGATGTGGATTCTGACGGTCGGGCCGCTGCTGTTCGCCGCCGTCTTCGCCATCGTCACCGTGGACTGGACGCTGATGGTCGAGGCGGTGATGCGCGAGGGCGGCGACTTCGCGAGCCGGATCGAGAGCGTCGCGCCGGGCTTCTATGCGGCGATCGTGGTCGCGATCGTCGCGGCGATCGTCAGCGTGGCGATGGCCGTCGTGCTGTTTCCGGTGTTCCAGGCGATGGTGATGCGCTGGTGGATCTCGGGGCTTCGCTTCGGCGAGCTCAGCGTCCGCTCGCATCTGCGCACCGGCCAAATCTACGGCGCCTACGCGCGCTTTCTGCTCTATGGACTGCTGTTCCTGATCGGCGCGCTCGTGCTCGCGGCGGCCGGCGCCGCGGCGCTTTACCTGTTTGCCGGATCGCTGAGCCAGTCGGAGCTGACCGAGATCGTCTGGGCCGGCGCGGGCATCCTGTTTTACGTCATTGTGATGCTCGGCTTCTCCACCATCTATCAGGCGACCGTGAAGCTCTCGCTGTGGCGCTACGGCGCCGAGTCCTGCGAACTCCAGGGACTGGCGGCGCTCGATCAGGTCAAGGCCGCGGGCGCGCCGAGCTCGGCGGTCGGCGAAGGCCTGGCGGATGCGTTGAACGTGGGCGGATTCTAGATGGCTTCCGGCGCCGGTATCTTCTTCGACGGCATGACCAGCACGCGGCACGACGTTGCGGTCGAGGCCGCGCCGGATGCGTTGCGGGTGCGATCGGCGGACGGCACGCTGCTGGCTGAGTGGCCCTATGCCGAGTTGCGCGCCGGTTCGGCGCCGGGCGGCGTGCTGCGTCTGATCCGCAATGGCAATCCGGTGCTCGCCCGGCTGGAGGTTCGCGATCCGGAGCTGATCGCGGCGATCGATCACCTGGCTGACACGCTCGATCAAAGCGGCAGGACCGAACGCCGCAATCGCAAGAAGGTGGTCGCCTGGAGCTTTGCCGCGACCGTGTCGCTGGTGCTGGTCGCGATCTTCGGCGTGCCGGCGCTGGTCGAGCGGCTGGCGCCGCTGATCCCGATGTCGGTCGAGCACCGGCTCGGTCTCGCGGTCGAGGCGCAGGTGCGCGCCATGCTCGACACCGGCGACCGCGGCGGCCAGCCGTTCGAGTGCGGCTTGGCCGACGCCGAGAAGCCCGGGCGCGCCGCGCTCGACAAGATCATCAGCCTGCTGGAGGGCACGGCCGGGCTGCCGATCCCGCTCAAGGTGGTGGCGGTGCGCCGCACCGAGGCCAACGCCATTGCGCTGCCCGGCGGGCACATCTACGTGTTCCAGGGGCTCATCGCCAAGGCCGAGACGGCCGACGAGCTCGCCGGCGTGATCGCGCATGAGATCGGACATGTGGCCCATCGCGACGGCACCCGCTCGGTGCTGCAGGCTGCCGGGTTGTCGTTCCTGTTCGGCATGCTGCTCGGCGATTTCACCGGCGGCGGCCTGGTGGTGATCGCCGCCAAGACGGTGGTGGAGTCGGCCTATGCCCGCGAGGTCGAGGCCGGCGCCGACCTTTACGGGGTGCATTTGGTGAGCAAGGCGGGCGGCGATGGGCGCGCGCTGGGCAGCATGCTTGAGCGCATCGCAGGCACCATTGAGCCCGGCATAAAAATCCTGCTGGACCACCCGCAGACCCAGCAGCGGATCGCCGCCATCAACGCCGCGGCGGGGCCGCCGCAAGGCAAGGCGCTGCTCGAGCCGGCCGAGTGGGCCGCGCTCAAGCGCATCTGCGGGTAGCTCATGGCACGCCGCCGCATCGCCGACGAGCCGACATCGCGGCTGGCCATCTGGGCCCGCCGGCTGGCGTTTTTCTCGCTCGCCGCGACCGTGCTGGCGATCGCCATCGTGCGCTCGGGCCTGCTCGAGATCAGGCCGGCGATGGCCACCCTTGCCGGCGCGCTGGTGTTCGCGGTGTTCGCCATCGTGCTGGCGCTCGGCGCGTTCATCGTGATCTGGAAGGACGGCATCGACGGCGCTGGCTACGCTTTCGCAGGCTTGGCGATCGGGCTCGCGCTGATCGCCTACCCGGCCTATCTCGGCACCCGCGCCTATCGCCTGCCGGCGATCAACGACATCACCACCGACCCGCTCGATCCGCCGCGCTTCGACGTGATCGCACGGCTGCGGCCGCGCGGCACGGTCGAGTATGCGGGCCTCTACGCCGCCGAGCAGCAGCAGGCGGCCTATCCGGAGGTCGAGCCGCTGGTTGTCTCGGCCACGCCGCAGATCGCCTATGAGGCCGCGATCGCGACCATCAACCGGCGCAAGTGGCGCGTCGTGGTCGACCGCCCGCCGCAGGCCGGCCGCCGCGACGGCCAGATCGAGGCGGTCGCGCGCACCGCGATCATGGGCTTCCGCGACGACGTCGCGGTGCGGGTGCGCGCCTCCGGCGCCGACGCCCGCATCGACGTGCGCTCGGCGTCGCGCTACGGCCAGCACGATCTCGGCGTCAACGCCGCGCGCATCCGCAGCCTGCTCGACGACATCGACGATGCGGTAAGTTCGAAGACCGAAGAGCGAAACCGGCGGCCGGCGGCAAAGCCCGCACCGGCCAAGCCGGCGCAGCCGGCCCGTCAGCCCGCCAACCGGTAGCGTCCCGCGATCGAGGCCGGACCGTCGGTCGCCACGGTGCCGCGCGCCACCAGATCTTCCAGATGCGCCAGCACCGACATTCCGGCGGCCTTGGTCAGCCGCGGATCGAGGCTGGCATAGATCGCGCCGACCAGCGCCGGGATGTCGCTCTCGCCGTCCTTGGCCAGGCGATTGACGATCGAGGCCTCGCGCGCCTTGCGATGCAGGATGTAGGCGGCAACGAACCGCGGCGCATTGCGGACCGCGGGCCCGTGCCCGGGCCAATAGACCGGCTCGCTGCGTTTGCTCAGCTTGCCCAGCGAATTCATGTAGTCGCCCATGGCGCCATCGGGCGGCGCCACCACCGGCGTCGACCAGGCCATCACGTGGTCGCCGGAAAACAGCGTGTTGGCCTCGTGGTAGGCGAACGCCATGTGGTTGGCGGTGTGGCCGGGCGTCGTCACCGCCTCGATGGTCCAGCCGGGCCCGCTGACCACCTCGCCGTCGGCGAGCGCGCGGTCCGGCTTGAAATCGGTGTCGTTCGAGGCGTCAAGCCGCGGCGCCTCGCCGACGTGCAGCGACCGCGACGGACGATGCGGGCCCTCCGCCAGCACCAGCGCGCCGGTCGCGGCCTTGATCGCCGGCACCGCCGGCGAATGGTCGCGATGGGTGTGGGTGACGAAAATGTGCGTCACGGTTTCGCCGCGCACGGCATCGAGCAGCGCCGCGACATGCGCGGCGTCATCCGGACCCGGGTCGACGATCGCGACCTTCCCTTTGCCGATGATGTAGCTGACGGTGCCCTTGTAGGTGAACGGGCTCGGGTTGTTGCACAGCATCCGTCGCACACCGGGCATAACCTCTTCCACCTGGCCGGGCGCAAGGTCGAATGTCCTATCGAAGGGAATATCGTCGGCCATGAGGAAACTCTGATTGAAGGTGCTGGAGTGAGGTAAGCGGTTGCCGCACCGATGCCAAGTCGTTTTTAAATTGAACGATCGGGGATAACTCGCCGCCGAAGAC
>CAMDEB010000351.1 GCA_945893085.1 Rhodoplanes serenus
CCAACGTCACCGCCTTCTCGCATTCGGAGCTGGATGGTGGAGTGTTTCACTTCCCTATCCCGCGGTTCGACGCGACACGCGACGACATCGACCTCACCCTCCTCGCGGCGCATCTGATCCGCTGCTGCTCGGAGTGCTGACACCGGCCCGCGGCCGAGCGGGGGCTTTGCCCGTCGCTCGCCGGTCACGGTTTCGGACGTCGCGCCGCGTACACGCCAACGTTAGCGAAAATGTGCTATCCCTACTCGAAATAGCGTCTGGGGCGTGAAGCTCGGCGCCAGGCGGGTGGGGGTTTGGGGTGCTGAAAAAGACCGGCCGGGGCCGGTTGACGGCCATCCTGATGGCTGACGCGGTCGGCTACAGCAAGGCGCTGAGCGGCCGAGAGCGCGAAGCGTTGGCCACGCTGGTCGATTGCCGCCGCCTGATGTCCGGCATCGTCGAGGAGCTCGGCGGACGCGTCGTCGGCACCCAGGGCGACTCCTTCCTTACCGACTTCTCCAGCAGCACGGATGCGGTGACCGCCGCGCTCCGCATTCAGGAAGCGATCGCGCGTCGGAACGACGGCTCGCGCGAGGACGGCCTATCCTACCGGATCGGCGTAAACCTCGGCGACGTCTACGACGTCGACGGCGACATCCACGGTGACGGCGTCAACATCGCGGCCCGGCTTCAGGCCTTGGCCGAGCCCGGCGGCATCCTCGTTTCCGGCGCGGTCCACGATCTCGTCCGCGACAGAGTCGATGCGGACTTCATCTTCGCCGGCGAGCACAGCCTGAAGAACATATCGGGCCGCATCCGCGCCTACCGGCTCGCGCCGAAAGCGGCCCGACCGAAGACAGCCTCGCCCAGGCCCGACGATGCCGGCCTCGGCTACGAACGCCCGTCGATCGAGATTCATCCGTTCCGGGTCCTCGGCGGCGGCCGATCCGCGCGCAAGGCCTGCGACATGATCACCGAGGAACTCACCTCGATGCTGTCTTCGGTCGCCGGCATCCTGCTCATCCGCGGCGACCTGGCGGCAAGTCCCGAGAACACCCGCGAAATCGAAGCCCGCCCCCATCATTACCGGCTGACCGGCACCGGGCTCGTGAGTGACGGGCGGTTCCGGCTGAGCGCGCAGTTGGTCGAGAGCCGCACCCGCCGGATTGCCTGGAGCGACCGCAGCGAAGCCGACCTCGACCGCACCTTCAAGATGCCCGATGGCATCGCCCGGGAGGTCACGACCGCACTCCAGGTGACGCTGACGGAGGGCGAGCGCGCGAGGCTGTGGAACAGCGGCACCTCGGATACCCGCGCCTGGGAGACCTTCCAGCGAGGCCGCGAGAAGGCGCGCGAAGTGACGCGTACCGGCCATCGCGAAGCCGAGCGTCTGTTCCGGACCGCCCTTGCCCATGATCCCAGCTACCTGGCAGCGACGGTCACGCTCGGCTACGCCCTGATGGACGACATCCGTCACGGCTGGAATCCCACCCCCGAGGCAACCTGGCCGACGCTTCTCGCGCTGCACCAGCGCGCGCTCCATCTCGGTCGCACCTATCCGGATACGCATGGCCTCGGTGCCTACATCCTCGTCCTTCAACGCCGCTACGACGAGGCCATCGAAACGATGCGCCATGCGATCTCGCTGTCGCGCGGCGATGCGGAGATGATGGCGATGCTGGGCCTCATCTACGCCTATGCCGGCCAGGCCGAGAACGCGATGCTCTGCTACGAGCGGGCGATGCAGATGAACCCCTTTGCGCCGCTGTGGCTTCGCAACAATCTCGCCTGGGCCTATCTGCGCAC
This sequence comes from Rhodoplanes serenus, assembly GCA_945893085.1. Classification (GTDB taxonomy): domain Bacteria; phylum Pseudomonadota; class Alphaproteobacteria; order Rhizobiales; family Xanthobacteraceae; genus Z2-YC6860. The sequence goes on from CAMDEB010000351.1 coordinate 1,786, forward strand.
GCGCCGCCTAGACGAGGCCGCAAGTGCGTTCAACACCGTCATCCGCCGGGATCCCGGCTTCGTCCGCGCGCTTATCGGCCTCGCCAGCGTGCAGAGCCGCCTCGGACGCTTCGACGACGCCCGTACGACCGCCGATGAAGTGATGCGGCTTGATCCGCTGTTCACGGTCGACGGGTGGGCCGTCCGACAGCCGACGGCCGACGCGGCATGGATCGAGCAGGTCAAGGACGACCTGAAGAAAGCCGGTCTCAAGTAACCGTCCCGGCCTAGCCTCGCCGGCGCAGCGCCAGCAGCAGCAGCAGATAGACGACCGCGAGCGAGCCGAAGATCGCCGCGTCGCGGACGAGCCGGGTGCGGTCGAGGCTGGTGAGCAGGTCGGTCACGTCCTGGTAGAGTTCGAACACGCTGTCGATGCGACCGGCGAAGTCGGCGATCGGCACGTAGCTCGACAGCAGGTTGCGATCGACGACGATGTCGTCGAAGGCGCTGAACTGGTTGCGGAAGGTGAGCTCGGTGGCGACGCCGCCGGCCAGCGCCATCTTGAAGCCGGCATTGCCGCTGGCGTCGCTGCCGATCTGCACGCCCTCGGTCGAGAACACGGTGAGGCCGCGCGCGTCGTAGATCTTCACCTTGGCGATGGGAAGCCCGACGAGATGGAGCTGGAGCTGGGTGCGGAAGCTCGCGGCGCGCGGACCGTTGCGGAGCGCCTGGACGTCCGTGGTGCGGGCATCGGTCAGGAACTGGCGGATGTCGAGGCGGAGCGTGCTCGCCAGCGTCCGCGACAGCCCGATGTTCTGCTGCTCGGCAAGGGACAGCGCCTGCTCCCTCGCCGTCCGGTCGAGGAACCACGAGAGCGCGGCCCCGAGGGCCACGAGCAGGATGGCGGCGAAGAGAGCGAAGCGGCGGGCCGGAAACATGAACAAGGAGAACCATAAGTGCAGTAAAAAGCCCACAGGCTATTGGACGCACGGGATCTTGCCACCGGGCGAGGGCCCGGCACGGCTGACTGGCGCAGCCTTGACTTGGCGGGACCCTCTCACTATGGTCCGCCGCCGCCGCCGAGACCCCATCCGAGAATACGGAGGGAAAGGCGGGCAGGGGGTTGCGAGAGCGCCACAGCGGACAGAAATAGTCCAACGACATCAAAAGGATAAACCTAATCCGACCGGCTGCGGCCCGGCAACGTCCGGGCAATGAAGACGTCGCGGTAGGATGGGGCTCAAGGTTGGGACAGCGCGTCATGGAGATTGCCGATCTCGTCACCCCGGCCGGCGTCGTGCCGAGCCTCAAGGCGAGCAGCAAGAAGCAGGCTCTACAGGAGCTTGCGAAAAAGGCCTCCGACCTCTCGACGCTGGACGAGCGCGAGATCTTCGATGCCTTGCTTGAGCGCGAGCGCCTGGGAACCACCGGCGTCGGGATGGGCATCGCCATCCCCCACAGCCGGTTCGCCAAGCTCGGGCGCCTGGTCGGGCTCTTCGCCCGGCTCGAAAAGCCGATCGCCTTCGATTCGGTCGACGAGCAGCCGGTCGATCTGATCTTCCTCCTCTTGGCCCCGGAGGCCGCGGGCGCCGATCACCTGAAGGCGCTGGCCCGGGTCTCGCGCCTGCTGCGCGACCGCTCCATCTGCGCCAAGCTTCGCGGCTGCGACAGCGCGGATGCGATCTACGCGCTGCTCACCGAGAGTCACGCCTCCGCCGCCTGATCGGCCGGCGGAACCTCAGCCCCGCCGCTCCTTCCGCCGCTGGATCTCGCTCTCGGCATCGGCGTCCACCCGGACGGCGATCGCCGTCTTCTGCCCAGCATCGAGATCCTGGAACGCCGCCTGCGCCAGGAGCAGGTCCAGGGGATCGTCGGATTCCATGGCGCGCGCCAAGTATCGGCCGACGTCGCTTCCCGGTCCCAAGACCGCCTCGATCGCCGAGAGAAGGATTTGATGGGCCGTCGCCATCGCGCCGGCTAACTACTAATTGACAATAATATCAGAGACCTTTGCATTAATTCCCCAAAGGGCTCGACAAAAGCTCGGATTCGGACGTTAGATGATGGGGTCGGCGGTGCTCAAGGCCCCGTCGCCGAATGCCCGTCCCATCGGCAGCTTTCGGGTCCGTCACGGTGACCGCGACTTACAATTTCGAGCGAATCAGCCTGCTGATCGCCGATCCCAGCAAGTACATGCGGAGCCTGCTCGTGGGTCTGGCGCGGAGCTTCGGCTTTCGCACGATCTACGAGGCAGCCGATGGCCAGAGCGCGATCAATCTGATGCGCGAGCGCCATGTCGACCTCGTCATCGTCGACGGTCCGATGACGCCGATGGACGGCTATGAATTCACGAAGCACCTCCGCATTTCGCCCGAGACCCCCAATCCCTTCCTGCCGATCATCATGGTCTCGGCCCATACCGAGGTCAGCCAGGTCAAGCAGGCCCGCGACGTCGGCGTCACCGAGTTCCTGGCCAAGCCGATCTCGGCGAAGACGCTGCTGGTGCGCTTCTGCTCGGTGATCGACAATCAGCGCGCCTTCGTGCGCTCCTCCAAGTTCATCGGCCCCGACCGGCGCCGGCACACCGACCAGGCGTTCCAGGGCCAGGAGCGCCGCGGCGTGCCGCAGCCGGCCCAGGACTCGCCGCCGCATCCGGAAGGCCTGCTTCCCGGCGGCGCCTTGAGCCAGGACGAGATCAAGGCGCTCCTCAAGGACGACGGCAAGGAAGCAGCGGCTTAAGGCGACATGGGCATGGCGAACAGCGACGAAACCAAGAAGCAGGACGGCGAGGTGGCGAAGGCGGAGGTGTTCACGCCGCCGAACCTCCTGAAGATCCGGGCATCCGCCCCCGGCGGCAAGACCATGGACGAGATGGTGGAGGCCGGGATGAGCGTGGTTTCCGGCCTCGCCAAGAACTATGCCGACATCGCCAATGCCGATGTCGCCGAGATCGCCGGCATCGCAGCCGCGATGCGCCAGGCGCCGACCAAGGCCGACGAGTTCCGGCCCGAGCTGATGCGCGTCGGCCTCAACCTCAAGGGCCAGGCCGCCACCATGGGCTATCCCCTGGTGACCGAGGTGGCGCACTCGCTGATCGACTTCCTCGACGACATGAAGAAGGCGAACCGCCGCCTCGCCGACGATCCCAAGCCGGCGCTTCCGGCCGTGCAGTTCCACGTCGAGGCGCTCCGCCTCCTGATGGCGAAGGACGTCAAGGGCAAGGGCGGACCGACCGAGCGCGCGCTCATCGACGGCTTGAAGAGCATCGTCGCCAAGGCGCTGCCGGAGCAGGCGGGCTAGGCGCTCCTCACCCGATCGCGTCGTAGGCCGCGATCGCCGCGGTGTTGACGAGGTCGGAGACGGTGGCGCCCATCTGCACGATCTGCACCGGCTTC
>CAMDEB010000352.1 GCA_945893085.1 Rhodoplanes serenus
CGACCTTCGTATTCTCTCTGCGGTTACGCCGGGTCTGACGCAATGCGACGTGCTGGTGGTCGACAGCAAGTTTCACCGCGACCGCTGGAAGTCCGGCGTCGAGCCGGTCGTCGAGGAGTTCGTCGCACTGAGGCAGAAGGCGCCCCGCCTCGTCTATTTCGATACGACGGATTCGACTGGCGTCCTGCAGACCGAATTGCTGCCGGTCGTCGATGCCTACTGCAAGAACCAAATCCTGCGCGACCGCCGTGAATACCTGCGGCCCCATTACGGCCAGCGCATCTACGCTGACTACTATCACCGCCACGACGGTGTCACTGACGACAATCCGCTCTATTCCAATGCCGCGGAGTCCGAGGCCGATCTCGCCAAGTTGCGAGTCGGCTGGAACAGTGGGCTTGCGAACTATTCCGCCGCGGGGCCCTTGGTCTCCAGCGCTTACCGATGGCTCCCGCTGCGGCCGCTCCTTCGCTTCGCTGCTAAATTCAATCCGCCGGACGTGGATCGTCCGGTCGCTCTGCAACGGCGGTTCGGCTTGGGCCATGGCCGCGCGTCGGTCTCGCATCAGCGCCGCCGCATCATTGAGTTGCTCGGCTCCCCCGCGGTCTCGGCGAAGCTCAATCGCTCACAGTATTTCGCAGAGCTGCAGCGCACCTGGGCGGTGCTTTCCCCCTTCGGTCTGGGCGAGATCACGCTGCGCGATTTCGAGGTCTTCCTGACCGGAAGTCTCCTGGTGAAGCCGTCGATGGCGCATCTCGAGACCTGGCCGGCGCTGTTCGACGACGAAACCATGGTGTCATTCGGTTGGGACCTGTCCGACCTGCGCGAGGTGTTCGACCGGGTCGAGCGCGACCGCAAGGGCCATCTCGCCATCGCCGTGGAAGGCCAGCGCCGCTACCGGAACGCGACCGTTGGCGCTGGCGCGGCCGACGCATTCTGCCAACACGTCAAACGGATATGGCTTCAGTCTTGAACAGTATTGCGCGTGCGCCAGCCGGTGCCGCGGTGTCGCACGGCATCGACGTGCTGACGCCGCCCGACCGGATCAATCTCCCGCGCTTCGTCATCAACTGGCGCGCGGGCGGAAACGAGCGCGGCCGTCTCGACGTATCGGTGAATCTGCGCGCTCCGCTGGTGCAGCAGGAGCGGGGCTCGCTCTGCGCGATCGTGCTCGGCTCGCCGGTCATAGGCGAGCGCGTCGATCCTGCCGCTGTCTGCGACCGTCTCCTGGCAAGCGGGAATGCCGAGCAGGTGGCGCGCACGCTGAACGGCCAGTTCCTGCTGGTGCTCGCGGATCGCGCCGCCGGCTGGTTTCAGATTGCCAATGACCGCTTCACCTCGTTCCCGGTCTACTGGGCGCCGCGCTCCGATGGGCTGACAGGGTCTTTGCTGTACGAGGATCTCGTTGCTGAAATCCGGCATGACCGCGATTTCGCTTGGCGGCCAGAGGCGATGGTGGAGTTCGTCTGGTTCCAGAAGCTCCTCCACACCAAAACCCACGACACCAAATCGGCCTTCCTGCCTGCTGGCTCGGTGCTCACGCACCATGACGGCCGCGCTTCGGTCGCCTCCTACTGGCGTCCGGATTTCGCCAAAACGTCCTACGCTTCGGAAGCGGAAGCCTCCGAGCGCTTTGCCGCGCTGCTGCGGCAATCGCTCGCGCGCAAGACCAGCGACCGCGCCGCAGGCCGCCGCTTCGGCCTCTTCCTCTCCGGCGGCCACGACAGCCGTTCGGTGCTGGCGGCCATGTCGGACAAGCCGCATTGCTTCACCGTGTCATTCAGCAACAACTACGAGGTCGCCTGCGCGCGGCGTGCCGCCCAGGCCGCGGGCGCCCCTTTCACCTTCGTGCACCTGCCGGGTGACCTGTTCATCCGCTACCAGGACGTCATGTCGCGGCTCTGCGGCGGCATGTACGCGACCGACCACGCGCTGTTCCTCGGCATGGAAAGCCAGGTGCAGGTCGCGGCCGATGTGGTGCTTCACGGCCACGGCTTCGACTACATGTACCAGGGCATGTACCTGCCGGCCCGCGTCGTTTCGCTGTTCGGCCGCCCGACGTTCTTCAAGCGCCTCGAGCCCTTCACCGGCGACGTGATCGAGCGCTTCGCCGACGGCATCTCATTTGGCATGCTGGACCCGGAGGCGCGGGGCCTCATTCGCGACGACCGCCGCACCCATGTCGACGGGTTCATCCGCGCCTCGGTCGAGGAGGTGCTGCGAAGCGGCGAGGGCGTCTGTCACAGTGACGCCGACCGTTGGGAATACCTGATCGTCCACGCGCTGGCGCGCCACTATTCGCACCCCAACGTGATGAGCAAGGCGACGCTCGCCGAACAGCGTACGCCGTCCTTCGATAACGATCTGTTCGATTTCTACCTCGGTCTGCCGAACGAATACCGCGTGTCCGCCCAGATGCTGCGCCACGTGCTCAATACGTTCGACCCTCGGCTTGGGCGCATCCCCACCGGCAACCTCGGTCTACCGGCCGGCGCCTCTCCAGCCGAGAAGACCGCGCTGCTGATTGGCCGCAAGCTTCTGCGTCACGCCACCGGCATTCAGAGCTTCGCGACGCCGATCGCCGAGGATCGCACCTGGCCGGATCGTGACCGTTACATTCGCGCGCAGGCCGACTATCGCCGAATGATCTCGGATGCGGTGAATTCCGAGGTGCTGGCCGACACGCTGCCGCTGTTCGACTGGTCGCGCGTGCGCCGGCAGGCCGAGCGCTGGCTGTCTCAGCCGGCCGGCGGCGGCAAGTTCCTGGTGTCGCTGCTGACGCTGCACGGCTTCCTGTCGCGGCACGCCTGAGCATGTGCGGAATTCTCGGCTGCCTGCTGTCGCGGCCGCTGCTCGGTGGCGAGGTCGAACGCTTGCGCGACGCGTTGGGTACGCTGGCGCACCGCGGTCCTGACGGGCAGGGCGAGCATGTCGACGCCGAGCGCGGCCTTTACCTGGGTCATCGCCGCCTCAGCATCGTCGATCTGAGCGAGAGCAACGCGCAGCCGATGCGGCGTGGCTCCTCCGTTCTAAGCTTCAACGGCGAGATCTATAATTTCCGCGAGCTCGCCCGCGAGCTCGCGGCGTTCGGCGATCGTCCGATCACTTCCGGCGACACCGAGATCCTTTTGCTGGCGTGGCACCGCTGGCGCGGGGCCGCGCTCGACCGCTTCGACGGCATGTTCGCGTTTGGCCTGTTCGACGGCGACGAGCTTCATCTTGCGACCGACCCGTTCGGCGAGAAGCCCCTCTATCTATTTGAAAATACCGACGGAATCTACTTCGCTTCGGAGCCCGGTGCGCTCCATAGCCTCGCCGATAGTCCGTTTGCCCCGAGCGAGGAGGATGTCGCGGCCTTCCTCTGTCTCGGCTTTCTGCCCGCGCCACGAACCGGCTACCGCGGGCTCGAGCGGGTTCTGCCCGGCACACACCTCACGATACGCGCAGGACGCATCGTGTCGCGCCGCCGTTACTGGAAGCCGTCCGCGCCGTCCATCGAGCGTGGCGCGATCCCGCCGCTCGATGAGAACACGGTGTCCTCGGTCGAGGACGCGTTGACTGCTTCGCTCGAGCGCCGGCTGATTTCCGACGTGCCGCTCGGCTTGTTTCTCTCAAGCGGCGTCGACAGCGGCCTCGTCGCGGTGCTGCTGGCGCGCCGTCTGCAGCGGGACGTTGCTGCGGTCACCGTCTCGTTCCCGGATGGCGCCGACGAGGCGGAGGGCGCCGGTGCCATCGCGCGGCACCTCGGCATCACCCACACCGTCATCGACAGCCGTGATGACGGGAGTGGACAGGACATGGCGAGCGAGCTTCTTTTGCTGTATGGCGAGCCGAATGACAACAGCACCGCGCTTCCCGTCCGCCAGATGTGTCGCGCGGCGCGCAACAAGATGATCGTCGCTCTCAGTGGCTCGGGCGGTGACGAATTGTTCTTCGGGTATCAGAAATATGCGTTCCTCTGGGACAAGCGCCATCTCAACCGCTGGCTCGGCCCGGTGGTCGATATGCTGCGGCCCGTTCTCGGCGATCGCCTGCAAGACGTAGCGCAATGGAAGAATGCGCGCGATTTCCTGTTCCGTGATCCGGCGTGGCAGTTCATCGCCGTGAAGAACGGCGGTGTGGTCAACTGGCTGCGTCAGTTACCCGGCGCGCGAGCCGTCACTGGATCGATATTGCCGTTCGATGGGATGCCCGCGGCGATCGGCGCACGGATGTTCGATATCGAGCACACGCTGCCGTCGAGCTATATCGCGGCTATCGAGCGTGGCAGTATGCAGGCGAGCGTCGAGGTGCGGACGCCGTTCCTCTCGCGCGATGTTTACAACGCAGTGGCGAAGATCGATCAGCGCGCGCTGATTGCCCATGGCCGCAAGGCGCTGGCGCTCCGCATGCTTGGGCGCTACCTGCCGGCCTCGCTGGTAAGCCGGAAGAAGCAGGGCTTTGTCATGCCGCGGGCGCGCTACCTTCACAATGCCGGGGCCGCCGTGCCGCGCCCATCGCATCTCGGCGCAGCCGACCCCGCGGCGATTTGGAACAACCGACTTGATCCGGCGAACGAAGGCCTCGCAATCCGCCTCAAACTCCTGGCCCAGGCAGCCGAGACTGTGACCTCGCCTGCGTCAGAACAGTCGCGCATCGCCGCCGCGACGGGATGAGCGCCGTTGCGCCAACCGGCATGCAGAGTGTCTTGCAGTGATCCGTGTTTGCTATCCCTTCGTGGGCGACAGCGTCGGTGGCGCACAGATGTCAACGCTCAGCCTTATTCGCGCGCTGCCACCGGAGGCCGAGCGGTTGGTTGTCGTTCATCAGGAAGGCGTGCTGGCGAAGCTCCTCACTGCCGAGAATGTTCCTTTCATCGGCCTTCCGCTGCCGCGCCTCGCCGGCCAGCAGCCGACGCCGTTGCGCCAGTTCCAGTCGATGCTGAGCGTGGCATGGCCTTTGCGGCGATTCCTGCAGATGCATCGCATCGACGTTGTCCACACCCAGGACGGGCGCATGCACGCCTCTTGGTGGTTCCCGGCCAAGCTCGCGGGCGTTCCGCAAGTCTGGCATCAGCGCTCGCCCTTCGTGCCCTCCCGCCTGTTGAGCTTCATGGTTCGGCGGGCGCCCGCGGTGGTGGCCAATTCGGAAACCGCGCGGACAAGCCT
>CAMDEB010000353.1 GCA_945893085.1 Rhodoplanes serenus
GCCGGCATCGTCGCCGGCGGCGTCGTCACCGGCCTGCTCGCCGGACTGTTCGGCGTCGGCGGCGGGGCGGTCATCGTTCCCGTGCTCTACGAAATCTTCCGCGTGCTCGACGTGCCGGAGGCGGTGCGGATGCAGCTGTGCGTCGGCACCTCGCTCGCGATCATCGTGCCGACCTCTATCCGCTCTTTCCTGGCGCATCGCGCCAAGGGCAACCTGCCGGTCGAAATCCTGCGCAGCTGGGCGCCGCCGGTGATCGTGGCCATGGTGATCGGCGCGGTGATCGCAGCCTTCGCGCCGAGCTGGGTGTTCAAGCTCGCTTTTGTCGTCGTCACCGCGGCGGTGGCGCTGCGCATGCTGTTTGGCAACGAGACCTGGCGGCTCGGCGACAAGTTACCCGGCCCGCTCGTCATGTGGGGTTACGGCCTGATCATCGGGCTCTATTCGGCGATCATGGGCGTCGGCGGCGGCTCGGTGTCGACGCTGGTGCTGATGCTCTACGGCACTTCGATCCACGCCGCGGTCGGCATTTCCGCCGGCATCGGCGTGATCATCTCGGTCACCGGGACGATCGGTTATATCCTCGCCGGCTGGCCGCAGCAGGCGCTGATGCCGCCGCTTTCGATAGGCTTCGTCTCGCTCATCGGCTTTGTGCTGATGGCGCCGATCACCACGGCGATTGCGCCCTATGGCGCGCGCTTCGCCCACCGGCTGCCCAAGCGCCGGCTGGAAATCGCCTTCGGCCTGTTCCTGCTGGCGGTCAGCGTGCGCTTCGTCGCCAGCCTGCTTTAGGGATAGCCGCGCATCACCAGCTTGTCGCCGCGGACCTCCCAGCTCTCCAGCCGGTTGAGGAAGCTCATGCCGAGCAGACTGGTGCGCAGTTGCCCGGGCTGGGCGACCAGCGCCGGCACCGCGCGCTCGATGATGCCGCCGACGGCGAGCCGGTCGAGCGTGACCGATGCCGCACGGGTGCGGCCGTTGGCGGTGTCGACGCTGACGTCGTAGATCAGCACCTCGAGCGGCAGGCCGGCGGCCTTGGCGGCGTCCTGGGTGAGCACGACCGCGCTTGCGCCGGTGTCGAGCACCATGGGCAGGCGCGCGCCATTGACCAGCGCGGCCACTTGGAAGTCGCCGGCGCGGCCACGCACGATCTCGACCACGCGAGCGCTGCGCTGGGCAGCACGGCCGGGCATGAGTTCGGCCAGCACGCGCTCGGAAACGTCGCGCAGCTCCGCGCGATAGGTGTAGCCGACCACCAGCACCAACCCGACCACGATCCAGAACAGCGCCGCTTCCAGCGCCTTGGCGAACCGCCCGCGGAACAGCACCAGCACGGTGCCGCCGATGAACACGATCAGCGCCAGATGGTAGACAAGCGACGCGAAATCCTGGGTGGCGAGGCCGACAATCGTGCCGGTCTCGTGGCTCGCCAGCAGGACGATCAGCGCCAGCGCCATGCCGATGAGCAGAATCCAGAGCAGGCCACGGCGCACGTCTAGGATCCCTCAGGGCTTGGCGGTGCCGGCCTGGCGCACCCGCAAAGCCTCCATCCGCAGCGGCAGCTCGGCCATGACCCGCGAGCGTTCCTGGTCGGTGAGCGCGCTCCAACTGCCGATCTCGCCGAGCGTGCGGCCGCATCCGAGGCAAAGCCCGGACGCGTGATCGACGGTGCACACCTTGTCACAGGGCGTTTCGATGGCGGTCATAATGGGAATCGGCGTTGCGCCCAAAATAAGCGCCGCGGCGCCGAACGCAATCGTCGAAAATCCGAAAATGGCTCAGACGCGCATACGGAACATCGAGCGCTTGCCTTGGGCGTTCTGCTCCTTGACCGGGCTTGGCGGAGCCACCGGGGCGGGCTCGGCGATCGGGGGCAGGGCAGCCATGACCCGTTCCGGGGGGAAGGTCGCGGTCAGCTCGGTGCCGATCCGAACTTTTGATTTCAGCGTGAATGTGCCGCCGTGCATGTCGACCAGGCTCTTGGCGATCGGCAGTCCGAGACCGGCGCCTTGCTCGGCCGACTTGATGGCGTTCGAGCCCTGGCCGAACGACGACAGCACGATCGGAATCTCCTCCTCGGGAATTCGGGGCCGGTGTCCTTGCAGCTCATGTATTGGCCGCCCGCAGCGGTCCAGCCGACCTTGAGCCAGATCTCGCCGCCCGACGGGGTGAACTTGATCGCATTGGACAAGAGGTTCAGGCAGATCTGGCGCAGCGCCCGCTCGTCGGCCCACAGCCGCGGCAGGTCGGTCTCGAACACATTGTGCACGGTGATGCCGCGGTTCTGGGCGCGTAGCTTCAGCAGATGGTGGCAGTCCTCGACAACGGTGGTCATCGACACCGGTTCCTCGTGCAACTCGTAGCGGCCGGCCTCGATGCGCGACAGATCGAGGATTTCGTTGATCAGGCCGAGCAGGTGCTGACCGGACACGTGAATGTCGTTGGAATAGTCCTTGTATGCCGGCACCGCATGGGTGCCGAAAATCTCGCCCTTCATCACCTCGGAGAAGCCGAGAATGGCGTTGAGCGGCGTGCGCAGCTCGTGGCTCATCTGCGCGAGGAACTGCGACTTCGCGATATTGGAGCCTTCGGCGCGCCGCCGCGCCTCGTCGGAGATCGCCTTGGCCTGTTCGAGCTCGCCAATCAGGGCGTCCTTCTCGGCGCGCGCCACTAGTGTCGCAAGCCCCGCCGTGTAGAGCCGGTGCGCGAGCAGGGTGAAATAGCCCTGGGCGGTGAGCGCCATGATGCCGAGGATGTAGTTGTGCAGGTCGCCCTGCAGCGCGAAATTCAGCGCGACGGCAAACGTCACCGGAATCGTTGCCGCGAACACCGCGATCGGCAGGCTGGAGGCGAGCATGCTCGACACCGCCACGACGAGCAGCATCACGAACAGCATGAACGTGCTCGAACCCTCGTCCATGCCGACCGGGTGGATGAGGTTGTACATCCAGGCCAGACCGTAAAACAGGTCGAGCATGATGAAGCGCAGCCGCCAGGCGCGCAGGTTCAGATTGGTCGGAACCTCTTTCAGAAACTGCCGGCACTTGGTGACGATGACGGTGTGGATGATGAGCACCGCCGCGGTCCAGACGCCGGCCGTCACCGCTCCGGTCCATAGGCTCGACAGGAATCCGACGGTGCCCACCAGCAGTAGGATCACCAGCGAGGCGGACAGCCGGTTGTCGGCGAACTGTCGGAGCAGCTCGTAATCGAACGCGACGCGGGTGCCGGTGGTGGAGGTCAGCCGGTCGCGCGCCTCGCGCACGCGCTGCGCCGCGAGCCGCCGGCGCTTGGCCTGCGGCTTCTCGGTCGGCATAGGAATGTCGCGTTGGCCGGCCAAACTCACGAGATACGCCACCAGTCCCGAAAAAGTGGGTTAAAGTGGCGCAAAAACCTTAAGACCTGCCTTAAGTGGACCGTAAAACCCGTGGTTAACGACAGGTGAGACATGAAGCTTTATGACGGTGGCCGGGCTCCAAACCCCCGCCGGGTGCGGGTTTTCCTTGCCGAGAAGGGCGTGACGGTCCCCACCGAGCAGGTCGATCTCGGGTCGCTGCAGCACAGGTCGGCCGCCTATTCCGCGATCAATCCGCTGCAACGGGTGCCGGCCCTTCAGCTCGACGACGGCACCATCATCACGGAATCGATTGCGATCTGCCGCTATTTCGAACTGCAGAGCCCTGAGCCGCCGCTGTTCGGGCGAGGGGCGAAAGAGGTTGCCCTCGTCGAGATGTGGCAACGGCGGGTTGAGCTGCATCTGCTGTCGCCGGTCTCGAACATTTTCCGTCACCTGCATCCCGCCATGAAAGCGATGGAGGTGCCGCAGGTCGCGGCATGGGGCGAGGCCAACAAGCCGCGCGTGTTTGAATTCCTGGCCTTGCTCGACGGCGAGCTGAGCCGGCGCCGCTACGTCGCCGGCGACAGTTTCAGCGTCGCCGATATTACTGGAATGATCGCGGTCGATTTTATGAAGCCTTCGAAGCTCGCCCTGCCTGACGAATTCGGCAACGTGAAGCGCTGGCACGCCGAAGTGTCGGCGCGGCCCAGCGCCGCGGCGTGACGCCGATGCGGCTCACCGTCATCGGATCGGGCGACGCCTTCGGTTCGGGCGGGCGGTTCAATACCTGCTTTATGGTGGAGGCGCGGGAACGGACGGTGCTGCTGGATTGCGGGGCGTCGTCGCTGGTCGCGCTCAAGGCGCGCGGCATCGATCCCAATGCCATCGACGGCGTCATTCTCAGCCATCTGCACGGCGACCATTTCGGTGCGCTACCGTTCATGCTGCTCGATGCGCAATTCTTGAGCCGCCGCGAGCGGCCGCTCGCCATCGCCGGCCCCCCGGGCACGCGCGACCGGCTGAATGCGGCGTGCGAGGCGTTCTTCCCGCGATCGAGCAAAACGTCGTGGAAATTTCCGCTTGAGGTCAGCGAGATCACGCCAAATGTGCCCGACGAGGTGCTGGGCCTGGCGATCCGTACCACCGAGGTGCTCCACGCGTCGGGGGCGCCGTCGACCGCGGTGCGGCTATCCGACGGACGTTCGATGCTGGCCTATTCGGGCGACACCGAATGGACCGACGCACTGATACCAGTCGCCGACGGCGCCGACCTGTTCATCATCGAATGCTATGACTATGACCGCGATCTCACCGGACACATGAGTTTTGTCACGCTCAAGACCAAGCTCCCAATGTTCCGCGCAAAGCGGATCATGCTCACACACATGAATCCGACCATGCTGGCGCACCAGGACGAGGCGCGCGCCGCGGGACTGATGGTGGCCCACGACGGACTCGCAGTCGAAATCTGAGCCGCGCTAGCGGCGATGGCCTAGCGATCCAGCCTTGCAAGCAAGCTCGAGGTGTCCCAGCGGCCGCCGCCCATTTTCTGCACCTCGGAATAGAACTGATCGACCAGCGCTGAAACCGGCAGATGGGCGCCATTCCTTCGCGCTTCGGCAATGCAGATCGACAGGTCTTTGCGCATCCAATCCACCGCGAAACCGAAATCGAATTTGCCGTCGTTCATGGTCTTGTAGCGGTTCTCCATCTGCCAGGATTGCGCGGCACCCTTGGAGATGGTGTCGATCACGGCGTTGACGTCGAGGCCAGCTTTCTTGGCGAAGTGAATTCCCTCC
>CAMDEB010000354.1 GCA_945893085.1 Rhodoplanes serenus
CGTGAACAAGGATGGCTACACGACCAACAACGTCGAAAACTTTTTCGGCATGTTCAAGCGCGGTATGCGCGGGACTTACGTGTTCTGCGGTGACCAGCACTTACAGCGTTACTTGAACGAATTTGCATTTCGGTATTCCCACCGTTCCGGCCTCGGCATCAACGATCGTTGCGATCAGGACGGCGATCGGAAGCGCGGCGATGGCCAGCCCCCCGATCAACATTTCTCGCCGCGACAGCCCGATCCATTTGAACAGAACGAAGTCTTCGGCGCGTCCAAGAGAGAGCCAGGGCGCCAAAGCAGCGACCAGGGCAACCATCAGCCCGGCGACAACAACCGCAGCCAAGAACGGTCTGGCTTGATTGACGTTCATTGTTTTCAAAGTCGACCTGGCCTCGATCGAGTTCAAACGGATCCTTATGATCGTATGTGCATAATTGCATTGGAGGTCGGGTTCTGTTCGGTCTTTCCACAATGCAATTGCCGACGAACCGTCCACTCGCTCCCGTCAAGCCGCGGGACATGCGATCCGGCGTGCAGACGGCACAAGAGCCATGCGCGGTTTTGGCAGGCTGTGGCCCGCACGGATTGCCGGCTGGCAGCGGTCCGCGGTGTTTTTATCGACCCGAGAAATCCTGGCCTGAGCGCCAACAATCCGATGCGAACCAAAGGCAGCAGACTCGCTGGCGATCAGCCCCCCCCCCCAGGCTGTCGGGCTCCGGCATGGCCCGTGCCTTGATGGAAGCCGCGGTGCGCGAATGCTTTTCATGCAGGAAAAGGGCAAGCTGTTGTCGCATGGCTTCACCCTGAGACATCACGGCCTCCTCGAAGAGTTGCTGCTGAACGGCTGCAGGCAAAACGCTCCAGCTCCTGGCAACAGCCTCTCCCAACGCGCGAAAAAGCGGCTCCTTAACGTCGCTGACGCTATCCATGGCAACCTCCCCTGGGAGGAACAGTCTCAACCAACGCCTGCGCAGGCGCCAGGTTCCTTTGGACCGATGTTTCAGCCGTTTGATCTGAGACGATATCGCGGGGCGTCAGCTCGTATAATACCATTGGCGTTGGATGACGACTCACCACATCGTCATGGCCGTGCATAGCCGTCGAAGACGGCGTCGCTTCGCTCGCCTATGCACGGCCATCCACGTCTTGTTTTGCACAAAGAAGAAAGACGTGGATGTCCGGCGCAAGGCCGGGCATGACGAATGTGGATCGGTCAATGCCCAAGGCCGTTGGTATAAGAACGGTCGATCTTGTCGATCACCCGGACCATCGCCGCGAAATCGCGATCGCTGGCCAGCTGGTTGCGATCGCCGGTGCGGTTCTCGGCCCAGCCCTGCGCCGGGATCACGCGCTCCTCCGGCGGCGGCTTTTCGCATCCGGCACGCGCGCGGTGAAGCGATCATGGTGAGATCTTTCCAGTCCCTGATGCGCGGCGATGCGGTACAGCGGCCAACTGGACGCACGTCTTTCCTTCCGCCATGTTAAAGCGGTTGCGCATGGATGGTGTGTGCGGGACGGCATGGCGGTGACGGACATCGGATCATTTCCTCCAGAGACAATTCCAATCGCGACGCCGAGCGCGCGGCCTGCATGGCGATGACATTTCCAGGCGTGCCGAAATCAAACCAATCCGACAACCACGAATCCGACAACCACGAAAGAGCCGCCGGGCCGCCGAATGGACAAACCTGACGACCAGCCCGCGGGCGCGCCGCTCGATCACGCCACCATCCGCACCATCGTGATCGGCATCCTGCTGGCGTCGTTCCTCTCGGCGCTCGAGCAGACCATCGTCGCGCCGGCGCTGCCGACCATCGGGCGCAGCCTCGGCGATGTCGCCAACCTGTCCTGGGTGGTGACGGCCTATCTGCTCACCGCGACCGCGATGACGCCGCTGTTCGGCAAGCTCTCCGACATCTATGGCCGCCGCATGATCATGCTGATCGCGGTGGTGATCTTCATCGTCGGCTCGGTCGCCTGCGCGCTGGCGCCGAACATGCCGACGCTGATCGCGGCGCGCGCGCTGCAGGGCATCGGCGGCGGCGGCATCCTGCCGCTCGCCCACACCATCATCGGCGACATGGTGTCGCCGATGGAGCGGCCGCGCTACCAGAGCTACACGGCGATCATGTTCATGGCGGCGAGCATCATCGGCCCGGTGCTCGGCGGCGTGCTCACCGACTATGTGCACTGGACGTTGATCTTCTGGATCAATCTGCCGCTCGGCGCGGCGGCGCTGATCATGACCGACCGCGCGCTACGCCGCCTGCCGCGCAATGACCGGCCGCACAAGCTCGACCTCCTGGGCACGACGCTGATGGTCGGCGCGACGCTCATGCTGATGCTGGCGATGAACTGGGGCGGCAATCAATATCCATGGAGCTCGTGGCCGATCCTCGGCCTGATCGCGGGCTCGGCGCTGTTGTGGCTGCTGTTCGCGCTGCGGCTGCGTACCGCGCCCGAGCCGTTTATTCCGCTTTCGATCCTGCGCAACCCGGTGGTGGCGGCGACCACCGTGGTCGGGTTCTTCAGCATCGGCGTGGTGATCGGGCTTTCGATCTACCTGCCGCTCTATCTCGAGCTGGTGCTGGGCCTGTCGCCCAGCGGCTCCGGCACCGCGCTGATCGTGTTCATGGCGGCGGCGACCGCCGGTTCTTTCATCGGCGGGCGGCTGATGTCTCGCATGGTGCATTACAAGCGCGTGCCGATCGGTGGGCTCGTGCTTGGCATCGTCATGCTGGTGGCGTTTTCGGTGCGGCCGGCCGGCCTGTCGCTGCTCGAGGTCGCGGTGCTGCTCGCGATCGGCGGCGTCGGTCTCGGCCCGCTGTATCCGGTCACCACCACGATCGTCCAAAACGTGGTCGAGCCGCACCAGCTCGGCACCGCGACCGGGGTGCTGAATTTCTTCCGTCTGCTGGGCGGCGCGATCATCGTCGCGGCGTTCGGCGCGATCGTGCTCGGCGGTGTCGACGCCGGCGGACAGCGGCTCACCCTGGAGATGCTGACCGGCGGCGCCGAGCGGGCCGGTGCGGACTTCGCCGGCCTGTTCCGTTGGGTGTTCGTCGCCGGCGTCGTATTCCTCACGGTCGGGCTCCTGGCCATGCTTTGGATCGAGGAACGCCCGTTGCGGGGGCCGGCCAAGGTCGCGATCGTGCCGCCGGCCCCGGCCGGTTCGGTCGCCGCGGAGTAGCGGCGCGCCGCCTCATAGCAGCCCCGCAGCCGCGGCCGCGAAATCTCCTTGCCCCGGCGCGAACTTGCGCGCATTTCAAGGCATTGGACCGGCGCAGCGATAGACCAAGCAATCGACGATGAGTCCTCCGCAGGGCCCGTGAAAAAAAGCGAGCCGACAGAGCCCGAACGCAATCCGGCCGAAGCCTCCTCGGTCGATGCGAGCCTGCGCGCCGCCCCGCCGGCGCGGATGAGCCACGCCGATGTCCGCACCATCTTCTTCGGCCTGATGCTGGCGGCGTTCCTCGCGGCGCTCAACCAGACCATCATCGCGACGGCGCTGCCGACCGTGGGCCGGTATTTCGCCGACTTCGAAAACCTGTCGTGGCTCGTCACATCGTATCTGCTGACCTCGACGGCGGTGGCGCCGCTCTACGGCAAGCTCAGCGACATCTACGGCCGCCGCGCGATGATGCTGATGGCGATCGGCCTGTTCATCGCCGGATCGGTGGCCTGCGCGGCGGCGCCCAACATGACCATGCTGATCCTCGGCAGGGGGCTGCAAGGCATTGGCGGCGGCGGAATTTTGCCGCTGTCGCAGGCGGTGATCGCCGACGTGGTCGCGCCGCGCGAGCGTGGGCGCTATCAGGCCTACATGGGCGTGGTGTGGGTGACCTCGGGCGTCGGCGGGCCGGTGCTGGGCGGCTTGCTGGCGGAGCATCTGCACTGGTCGCTGATCTTCTGGATCAACGTGCCGATCGGCCTGGCGGCGGCGGCGCTAACGCACAGAAACCTCAAGCGGATTCCGCAGCACCAGCGCAAGCACCAGCTCGACGTGCTGGGCGCCGTGCTGATGATGGCCTCGGCGATCCCGCTGCTGCTCGCGCTCACCTGGGGCGGCTCGCGCTACTCATGGCAGTCGCCCGAGGTGCTTGGGCTGATCGCCGCCTCGCTCATTCTGACGGTGCTGTTCGGCTGGCGCCTGACCCGGGCGCCGGAGCCGTTCCTGCCGCTCAGCGTGCTCAACAACCCGGTGATGCGCATGGGCACCGCCTCGGCCTCGCTGTCCATGGGGGTCTCGATCGCGCTCACCATCTTCGTGCCGCTGTACTTCGAGGTGGTGCACAAACTGACGGCGACCGAGTCCGGGCTGGCGCTGATTCCGCTCGCGCTCACCACGCCGGGCTCGCTCTTGTCCGGCCAGGCGATGCTGCACTGGAAGCGCTACAAGTGGCTGCCGGTCGGCTTTCTCATCGCCAGCCTGGTGGCGCTGGCGATTCTGGCGTGGCGCCCCGACCTGTCGCTGTTGAGCGTGCTGGTGCTGCTCGGCGTGGTCGGCACCGCGACCGGCACGGTCTATCCGGTGACGACGGTGTCGATCCAGAACGCGTTGCCGCATCATCAGGTCGGCGTGGCGATGGGCGCGCTGAACTTCTTCCGCTCGCTCGCGAGCGCCTTCGTGGTCGCGGCGATGGGCGCGATCCTGCTCACCAGCATGGGGGCGACGCCGGAGCGCGGCGGCGGCATCTCGCTGCTGGCGGCGAACGTGACCGCGGCGGGCGTCGACGTCGCGTCGATGTTTCGCTGGGTGTTTCTGGCGGCGTTGGTCTTCCTGGCGCTCAGCCTGATCGCGCTGATGCTGATGGAGGAGCGCCCGCTGCGCACGACCACCGCCGAGCCGCCGCCCACAGTCTAGCGATTTGGCCATTCCCCCCGTTGCCGCGACTCAGATATGCGTTTTCGCATTCGGGACGAGGCCGCGATGGACCCATCAACCGGGACGCCAACAGGACCTTGGGCGCGGATGCCGCGTCCGATCGCGGCGCTGGCTGCGCCGCCGCCGGGCGGAGCGCAGCGAACTCGCCTATGCGGCGTGGGATCTGCGCGAGCGCTACGGCGCGGCGGCCGTCGACATCGCGCGCAGCTCGGCGCGCCGGAATTTCCGGCGCAGGCGTT
>CAMDEB010000355.1 GCA_945893085.1 Rhodoplanes serenus
GCCCGGCCATGACGAATCGAGAAGGCGGCGGCCATGGCAAAACCGGCAAAACAGCATTCCCTTGAAAGCACCCCCGGCACGCTGGTGCTGGTCGGCGCCGGCAAGATGGGCAGCGCCATGCTGGACGGCTGGCTCGACCGCAAGCTGCCGCCGAAGCAGGTGGTGGTGATCGAGCCGCAGCCGTCGAAGCCGATCAAGGCGCTGGCCAAACGCGGCGTTCGCATCAATCCGAAGGGCGACGTCGGCCCGGTCGCCGCGCTGGTGATCGCCGTGAAGCCGCAAATGGCGCCGGAGGCGCTGCCGCTGCTCGCCGCGCTGATCGACAACAAGACCGTCGTGGTCTCGATCATGGCCGGCCGCACGCTCGCCTTCCTGGAAAAGAGCCTGCCGGGCGCCGCCATCGTGCGCGCCATGCCGAACACGCCGGCCGCCATCGGCCGCGGCATCACGGTCGCGGTCGGCAATAAAAAGGTCGCGGCGCCGGCCCGCAAGCTGGCGCACGCGCTGCTGGCGGCGACCGGCTCGGTCGAATGGATCGCCGACGAGACGCTGATGGACGCGGTGACCGCCGTGTCGGGCTCGGGCCCCGCCTACGTGTTCCTGCTCGCCGAGACGCTGGCGCGCGCCGGCACGGCGGCGGGCCTGCCGGCCGCATTGGCGGAGAAGCTCGCGCGCGAGACGGTGGCGGGTTCCGGCGAACTGCTGCACCGCTCGCCGCTTCCGGCCGCGACCTTGCGCCAGAACGTGACCTCGCCGGGCGGCACCACCGCCGCCGCGCTCGACGTGCTGATGGCCAAGGGCGGCCTCGATCCGCTGCTGACGAACGCGGTCGCCGCCGCCACCAAACGCGGACGCCAGTTGGCTGGATAACGTCCTGAGGCGCAAAAGCCGTGCCTTGGAACTGCCCCCATGCAGGACTAGATTTAAAGCCGATCAGCCCGAGGAGGCTCGCCATGGCTCGAAAAGCGGCACGTTCCAAGGCCCGCGGTTCGGCGGCCCGGAGCACAGCGGCCGGCAAACCGGCGCGCGACACGATCATCGACGCGTTCATGGACATGCTTGCCGAGCAGTCCTTTGAACAGATCGGCTTCGGCGACATCGCCGAGCGCACCGGCCTGTCGCTCGCCGACCTGCGGGCCGAATTCGACTCGACGCTGGCGATCCTCGCCGCCCAGATCAAGGAGACCGACCGCAAGGTGCTGGCCGGCGCCGATCCCGACATGGCGGAGGAATCGCCGCGCGAGCGCCTGTTCGACGTCCTGATGCGCCGGCTCGAACTGCTGACCCCGCACAAGCCCGCCGTGCGCTCGCTGCTGCGCTCGGCCACGCGCAATCCCGGCCTCGCACTCGCGCTCAACGGGCTCGGCGTGCGCTCGCAGCAATGGATGCTGACCGCGGCCGGCATCAACGCGTCGGGACCCAAGGGCATGCTGCGCGCGCAAGGCCTCGCGCTGCTGTTCGCCAACGCGCTGCGCACCTGGGTCGACGACGAGGATGAAGGCCTTTCGCGCACGCTGGCGGCGCTCGACCGCGAGCTGGCGCGCGGCCAGCGCATGGTCGGCCTGCTCGACGGGCTTTGCGCGATCCCCGAGCGCGCCTGCGAGGTCATGAACGGCGCGCGGCGCGCGCGCAGGCGGCGCGACCGCGACGACATGGCTACGGCCTGAACAAAAGCTATTCGCCGTCCCAATAGTTCAAGCTGCTCTCGGTTCGGTTGACGAAGCGGAACAGTTGCGGCTTGCCGTCCACCGACACCACCTCCGCATACACCCCGAACTTGGCGGAATCCGGATAGTCGCAGACCTCCGGCGACAGCCGCGTGCTGACCGCGAGATATTTCAGCTCGGCGTTCGAGGTGTTGACGATCTGGTGCGCGGTTTCCGGCCCACCTGCCGGACAGGCGATCACGTCGCCCTGCTTGATCGGATGGCGCTCGGCCCCGATGCGGACCTCGCCCTCGCCTTCGAGCACGAAGAACATTTCCTCGTTGGCGCGATGACTGTGGAACGGGAACGCCTGCTTGCCCGGCGGCACCACGGTGAGGTTGTAGCCGAGCTTCTGCGCGCCGAGCCGCCGTCCGATGTCGCCGAGCCGCGCCTCGAATTTCTCCGGCGCGTCGGTCGCGCCCGGATAGCTGACGCGGTGCCCGAACTCGCGAAATTCGAGATCGGCGATGTTGACGATGGGACGCGGCAAGAAGGCCTCCTCAGCTTGTCAGGATGAACCGGCGCGCCGGCCGTGCGTAACGTTATACCGGCACCCGCACCGTCGCGCGCAAGCCACCGGAGGGACTGTCGCCGAGCATGATGTCGCCGCCGTGCGAGCGCGCGATGTCGCGGGCGATGGCAAGGCCCAGGCCGGTGCCGCCCTCGTCCTGGTTGCGCGCATCGTCGAGCCGCAGGAACGGCTTGAACACCTCCTCGCGCATTTTCGACGGAATGCCGGGTCCGTCGTCGTCGACGGTCACGGTGAGCCAGCGATGGTCGCGGTGGCCGGTGATCGCGATCGAGGGCGCATAGCGCGCCGCGTTCGACACCAGATTGGCGAGGCAACGCTTGAACGCCGCCGGCTTCACCGTGACGATCGGCTGGCCGTGAAAGGCGACGCTGGCCTTGTGGCCGTTGCGCTCGGCGTCGGTCTTGAGCTCGTCGAGGAAGGCGGCCATGTCGGTCGGCGCCGACTGTTCGCCGGAATCGCCGCGCGCGAACGCCAAATAGGCTTCGAGCATGCGGCCCATCTCGTCGACGTCCTTCTTGAGCGCCTCGGCGCCGGCTCCTTCGCCGAGCAGCGCCAGCTCGAGCTTGAACCGGGTCAGCACGGTGCGCAGGTCGTGCGACACGCCTGCGAGCATGGCGGTGCGCTGATCGATCGCGCGCTCGATGCGCATCTTCATCTCGATGAACGCCTGCGCCGCGCGCCGCACCTCGCGCGCGCCGCGCGGCCGGAAGTCCTGCACCTCCCGGCCCTTGCCGAAGCTCTCGGCGGCGTCGGCAAGCCGCAGGATCGGGCGGATCTGATTGCGCAGGAACAGCACCGCGACGGTGATCAGAACCAGCGACGTGCCGACCATCCACAGCAGGAAGATTTCCGAGTTCGACGCATAGGCGGCGCTGCGCCGGGCGAACACACGAAGCACCGAATTCTCAAGCTGGATGCGGATTTCCACCAGGTTCGAGCGGCCCACGGTGTCGATCCAGAACGGCCGGCCGACCTGCTTGCGCAGCTCGACCGAGAGCGCCTGGTCGAGCAGCGAGAAGAACGGCTTCGGGCCCGGCGGCGGCATGTCGGCAATCGGCAGAAAATCGACCTGCAGGCCGAGCTTCTGCTGCGCGATGCGCCGGACCTGGGACTGCTCGGCGTCCTGCGGATAGGTCTTCTGCACCTCGATCAGCGCGGCGATGTCCTGCACCACCGCCGCGGACAGGTTCTGCGTGACGTAGTTCCAATGCCGCTCCATGAACACGAAGGCCACCACCGACTGCAGGATCACCATCGGCAGGATGATGATCAGCAGCGAGCGGGCGTACAGCCCCTTCGGCATGAAGGCCTTGAATCCACGGTTGAAGCGGACCCAGCCGTCGGAGACGCGGATCGCGGCCGAGCGCAGACGGGCGATGCCGATGTCGAGGCTGGTCATGGCGACACCGTCATGGCGACACCACCAGGCGATAGCCGATGCCACGCACCGTCTGCACGATCAGCGGGTTCGCCGGATCGCGCTCGATCTTGCGGCGCAGTCGGTTGACCTGCACGTCGACGGCGCGCTCGCTGACCGGACCGCCGTTGCCGGCGAGCGCCATGCGCGGCACGGTCTCGCCGGGGCTGGAGGCGAGCACCGTCAGCATCTCGCGCTCGCGGTCGGTGAGGCGGATCACGTCGTCGCCCTTGCGCAGTTCGGCCCGGCCGATGTGGAACACGAACTGCCCGAAGCGCAGCGATTCCGCCGGCGCCGCCGCGGCCGGCCGCGCGCGCTTGAGGATGGCGGCGATGCGCAGCGACAGCTCTCGCGGCTCGAACGGCTTGGCGACATAATCGTCGGCGCCGCTTTCGAGCCCGGTGATCCGGCTTTCCGCGGCGTCGCGCGCGGTCAGCATCAGGATCGGCACCGAGGACGATTTGCGGATCGACTTCGCGAATTCAAAACCGGTTTCGCCCGGCATCATCACGTCGAGGATCAGCAGATCGAAGCTCAGGCCGCCGAGCTTGGCGCGGGCGTCCGCCGCGGTGTCCGCCGTGGTGATCCGGTAGCCTTCACCGGCGAGAAAGCGCGACAGCAGATCGCGGATGCGGCGGTCGTCGTCGACCACCAGGAGGTGCGGTGCATCGTCGGCGGGTGCTGCGGGCAGCAGGATCATTTCGACCCCCGCCGGGTTCAGGAGCGCGGCCGCCGGGCGCGATCGGCGCGCGCAATGAGCCGCTGCACGCCGTCCCGGCCGTCGGCATCGATCATCGCCACCAGGAAGCGGCGCGCCGCCTCGTGCGCGCCCGGCCCGAGCTCGGCCAGGGCACCGGCGATCCGCGCGGTCTGCAACCCGGCGAGCTTCATGGCGAGCTGTTCACCCTTCGGCGTGACGTAGAGCAGGCGCTGGCGGCGATCGTTCTCGCCTTCCTTCTGGACCACGTAGCCCTGGTCGACGAGCTGCTTGAGCACCCGGCCGAGCGACTGCTTGGTGATCTTGAGCACGTCGAGCAGGTCGGCAACCTTGATGCCCGGATGGCGGTTGACGAAGTGCAGCACCCGGTGGTGGGCGCGGCCGAAGCCGAACTTGGCCAGCACATCGTCGGGATCGCTGACGAAGTCACGGTAGGCGAAAAACAGCAGTTCGATCAGGTCCCAGCTCGGCTCGGAATGGGCGTTGACCTCGGCCTGGGCTGGCGCCGAGCGGTTTGGCAGGGGGGTAACAGTTACGTCAGCCATATTGACATATTTCGGTCTGATTGTTACCCAAAGACGCGTTTTCGCGAAAGGATCGTACCGGCGGTTCTATCCCCGGCGGTAATCGTTGAACCGGCCAAGGAAGCGCGCTCTCATGGTCCGCCTGAAACATATCGGGACTTGGGCCGCGACGCAAAAGGCTTAGTCCCGAAGGAGGGAATGCCATGGCTGTGCCCTTCGACCA
>CAMDEB010000356.1 GCA_945893085.1 Rhodoplanes serenus
GTTCGGCTGGCTGCGTGATCGCGTCGCCTCCACCATGCCGAGGACCTTGAGACTGCCGCCTTTGAGATGCGGCAGCGTCGTCGACAGCGTCGCGAACAGCACCGGAATCTGCCCCGCCAGCAGATCGGTCATCGCCGGATTGCCGCCGCGATAGGGAATATGGACCATGTCGATGCCGGCCTGACTCTTGAGAAATTCGCCCGCCAGATGATGCGTCGAGCCCGGCCCGGAGCTTCCGAACGATAGCTTGCCGGGGTTGGCCTTGGCGTAGGCGATGAACTCCTGGACGTTGTTGACGGGCAGCGACTTGTGCACGACCAGGCAGATCGGCAGCTCGACCGCGATCGTCAGCGGTGTGAAATCGGCGAGCGGGTCATACGGCACGTTCTTGGACAGCACCGGCGTGACGCTGAGCGCGCCGGCCGAGCCGAGGAACAGGGTGTATCCGTCCGGCGCCGAGCGCGCGGCCATGTTGGCGGCCAGCGTGCCGCCGGCGCCGGGGCGGTTCTCGATCACCACCGGCTGCCTGATGTTCGCGGCGAATTCATCGCCGACGGTTCGCCCGAGCACGTCGGCCGCGCCGCCCGCCGCCAGCGGGGTCAGGATCTTGACCGGCCGGGTCGGCCATGAATCCTGGGCCAACCCAGGCGTTGCGAGCCCCAGTACCGTCATAACGGCGGCGATGAGGTGGCTGGCAATCCGGCTGGTCACGCGGACAACTCCCAAACGATTCCCAAGTGATTTTCATTGCCGTAGCAAAGGGCTTATAGAGCAGAGCGGCGCATGCGATCAATGACATGGCGCCCAGCACGCCGACGGAACATGCACGAACGACACCCTTGCAGGCATAGGCCATGATCGCCGAGATCGGCCATTACGCGCTGGTCCTGGCGCTGGGATTGGCACTGATCCAGGCGGTGATCCCGATCGCTGGCGCGCGCTTGCGCGATGACACTCTGATGGGCGTGGCGGGGCCGACCGCACTCGCGCAGCTTGTGTTCGTCGCGCTGGCTTTTGCCGCGCTCGCCGCCTGCTACGTCATCTCGGACTTTTCGGTCGTCAACGTGTTCGAGAATTCGCATTCGGCGAAGCCGCTGCTCTACAAGATCACCGGCGTGTGGGGGAACCACGAAGGCTCGATGCTGCTGTGGGTCCTGATCCTGGCGCTGTTCGGCGCGCTGGTCGCGCTGTTCGGCGGCAATTTGCCGGCGCCGTTGAAGGCCAACGTGCTCGGTGTGCAGGCGTGGATCGCGGCTGCGTTCTATCTGTTCATTTTGGCGACTTCGAATCCGTTCCTGCGGCTCGCCGAGCCGCCGCTCGAGGGCCGCGACCTCAATCCAATCCTGCAGGACATCGGCCTCGCGGTGCATCCGCCGCTGCTCTATCTCGGCTATGTCGGCTTCTCGATCGCATTCTCGTTTGCCATCGCGGCGCTGATCGAAGGCAGGATCGACGCCGCCTGGGCGCGCTGGGTGCGGCCGTGGACACTCGCTGCCTGGATGTTCCTCACGCTTGGCGTCGCCATGGGATCGTACTGGGCCTACTACGAGCTCGGCTGGGGCGGCTGGTGGTTCTGGGATCCGGTCGAGAACGCTTCGCTGATGCCGTGGCTCGCTGGTACCGCGCTGCTGCACTCCGCGGTGGTGATGGAAAAGCGCAACGCGCTGAAGATCTGGACCATCCTGCTCGCCATCCTGGCCTTCTCACTGTCGCTGATCGGCACCTTCCTGGTGCGCTCAGGCGTGCTCACCTCGGTGCATACATTCGCCAGCGATCCGTCGCGCGGCGTGTTCATCCTCATGATCCTGGTGCTGTTCATCGGCGGTGGCCTCGCGCTCTACGCCTGGCGCGCGCCGGCGCTGAAGCAGGGCGGCCTGTTCGCGCCGATCTCACGCGAGGGCACGCTGGTGTTCAACAACCTGTTCCTCACCACGGCCTGCGCCACGATCTTCGTCGGCACGCTCTATCCGCTGGCGCTGGAAGCGTTCACGGGTGACCAGATTTCGGTGGGCGCGCCGTTCTTCAACCTGACCTTCGGTCCGCTGTTCATCCCGCTGTTGCTGGTGATGCCGTTCGGGCCACTGATGGCGTGGAAGCGCGGCGACATTCTCGGCGTCGCCCAGCGCCTCTATGCCGCCGCAGGCGTCGCGGTGATTGGGGTCGCAGTGACCTTTGCGCTGACCTACGGCGGCCCGGTGCTGGCGCCGTTCGGGATCGGGCTTGCCTTGTTCGTGATGATGGGCGCTCTGACCGACATTTTCGAACGGTCGGGTCTGATGCGGGTGCCGTTCGCGACCGCCATCCGAAGGGCAGTCGGGATGCCGCGCTCGGCTTGGGGCACGGCCTTCGCGCATTTCGGTCTCGGGGTCACGCTGCTCGGGATCGTGTGCGAATCCAACTGGGGTGCCGAGCGGATCGTCGCGGTGAAGCCGAACGAGACTGTCTCGCTGCGCTCCTACGATCTGACGTTCGATGGCATGACGACGCGGCAGGGGCCGAACTATCGCGAGCTAACCGCTAAGTTCACGGTGCGGCAAGGCAAGGATGTCGTTGGGGTCATGGAGCCATCCAAGCGCAGCTTCGCCGCCCGTCAGACCTCGACCACCGAAGCCGCCCTGCTGACGCGCGGCTTCAGCCAGCTTTACCTGTCGCTCGGCGACGCCAATGCCGACGGGTCGATTGCGCTGCGGCTCTATCACAAGCCGCTGGTGCTGCTGATCTGGCTCGGCGCGGTGGTGATGATGCTGGGCGGCGCGCTCTCGCTGTCGGATCGGCGGCTGCGGGTCGGCGCGCCGAAGCCGGCCAAGAAACCGGCCAGGCAGGCCGAGTTGCAGCCGGCGGAGTGAACTGTGAAACGGCTGCGCTCACTCACCCTTGTTTTTGTTCTTGCGTTGCTCGGCGCCGCCGCTGCCTTGGCCGTACAGCCCGATGAGATCCTCCCCGACCCGGCGCTGGAGGCGCGTGCGCGCGCGCTGTCGCGCGAACTGCGCTGCATGGTGTGCCAGAACCAGTCGATCGACGATTCCGATGCGCCGCTGGCGCGCGATCTGCGCCTCCTGGTGCGCGAGCGTCTCACCGCCGGCGACAGCGACGACAAGGTGCTCGGCTTCCTGACCGCGCGCTACGGCGAATTCGTGCTGCTGAATCCACGCTTCACCTGGCGCACCGCGCTGCTGTGGCTGATGCCGGCGGGATTGCTCTTGGTCGGCGCGTGTGGGCTGTTCTTTTTCGTCCGGCGCAACCGGTCCATCGCAGCGGCCCTCGACCCCGGTGATTCCGGACTAAGCGCGGCCGAGCAGGCTCGTCTTACGGAACTTGTCGGGGGCGCCGCAGACGAGCCCATGCGCCTCAAATAACCTATTGAATAATATATAGAAATTGCACTCATTCACATTACCAAAGATTAATTTTGCCGCCACTCATCGGTAAGGCGCGGCTTCCCATCTTCCCCTCCAGACAGGGCCCCGGCCCCACCGTTTTGAGGAATGGAAGAATCATGACCGACACTCCCAACAAATCGCGCGGCCTTTCGGCTCGTCGCCTCGCACTTCTCACCAGCACCATCGTCGGTCTGACGGCCGGCGCATATTTCGTCGCCCCGAGCATCGCGCCCTACGCGCCGCAGGCGGCCCTCGCTCAGAACCTATCGCGTGAGGCGCAGAGCGTCGCCCGGCCGACCGGGTTCGCCGACATCGTGGAGAAGGTGAAGCCCGCGGTCGTCTCGGTCCGCGTCAAGATGGACTCGAGCCCCCAGGTTTCCTCCAACGACGAGCTGCCGTTCCCGAAGGGCTCGCAGATGGAGCAGTTCTTCAAGCGCTTCGGCATGCCTGATGGCGTGCCCAACACTCCGAGGTCGCCGCGGCGCGGCTTCACCACCGGCCAGGGCTCGGGCTTCCTGATCTCGGCCGATGGCTACGCCATCACCAACAACCACGTTGTCGAGAAGGCCTCGACCGTCGAGGTCACGTTCGACGACGGCAGGAGCTACTCCGCCAAGGTGATCGGCACCGACCCCCGCACCGACCTCGCGCTGATCAAGCTCGACGGCAGCGACTTCCCGCACGTCAAGCTCGCGGACGTTGCGCCGCGCGTCGGCGACTGGGTGCTGGCGATCGGCAATCCGTTCGGCCTCGGCGGCACGGTGACCGCCGGCATCGTCTCGGCGCGCGGCCGCGATATCGGCGCTGGCCCCTATGACGACTTCATCCAGATCGACGCGCCGGTCAACAAGGGCAATTCCGGCGGCCCGACGTTCAACACCGACGGCAGCGTGATCGGCGTCAACACCGCGATCTTCTCGCCATCCGGCGGTTCGGTCGGCATCGCCTTCGCGATTCCGGCGGAAACGGTGAAGAGCGTGGTCGCCCAACTCAAGGACAAGGGCTCCGTCAGCCGCGGCTGGATCGGCGTGCAGATTCAGCCCGTAACCTCGGACATCGCCGACAGTCTCGGCTTGAAGGGCAAGCAAGGCGCGCTGGTCGCGGAGCCGCAGAAGGACAGCCCCGCGGTCAAAGCCGGTATCGAGGCGGGCGATGTCATCGTCTCGCTCGATGGTCAGCCGCTGAAGGACGCGCGCGAACTGTCCCGCAAGATCGGCTCGATGGCGCCGGGCGCGACGGTCAAGCTCGGGTTGGTCCGCAAGGGCGCAGAGAAGATCGTGAACGTGACGCTCGGCGAGTTGCCGGCACAACGCGAGGCTCGCGCCGAACGTACCGAGCCGCGCGCCGAGCGCGACCAGGATCTGCAGCGTCGCCCGGACCGTAACGATCGTGGCGATCGCCGCCAGGATCGCAGCGATCGGACCGAGCAAGGTGACCGCGACGTGCAGGGCACGTCCGGGCCGCAGCTCGGTCTGTCGCTGGCTCCTGGTGGCAACGAGTCCGGCGTCGTCGTGGCCGAAGTCGATCCCAATGGCCCCGCCGCGGACATCGGCTTCAAGGCCGGTGACGTGATCCTGGAGGTTGGCGGCAAGGCCGTCGCCAGTCCGGCCGACGTTCGCAAGGCGTTGGGCGATGCCCGCGCCGAAGGCAAGCGCAGCATTCTGATGCGTGTGAAATCGGAGCAGGGGACGCGCTTCGTCGCCATCCCGCTCGGTCGTGCGTAAGC
>CAMDEB010000357.1 GCA_945893085.1 Rhodoplanes serenus
TGGGGCTGATCGTGGCCATCACGCGGCCGCTGTGGCCGAACCGCGCCGGCGTGCTGCACAGCGTGGTGGTCGGGCTGCTGGTGCATGGCTGCTATCTCGGCGGCGTGTTCGTGTCGATCGACCACCGGCTGCCGGCCGGGCTCTCCGCGCTGGTGGTGAGCCTCCAGCCGGTGCTGACCTCGACGTTGGCCAATCGCCTGCTCGGCGAACGCGTCGTGCCGCGGCAATGGCTCGGCCTCGGACTGGGCGTCGTCGGCGTCTACCTGGTCGTGCAGGGCCGCACCGAAGGCGAGGCGCCGCTGATTGCTTGGGCCGCGGCCGCGGTGGCGCTGATCGGCATGACGGTCGGCACGCTCTACCAGAAGCGCTTCGGCGACGGCATCGAATGGCGCACCGGCTTTTTGATCCAGTACGCCGCCGCGGCATTGCTGTTTTCGTTGGGCGCGCTGCTATTTGAGAACCGCACGGTGCAATGGACCGGCGAATTCCTGATCGCGTTGGCCTGGCTGGTGTTCGTGCTGTCGATCGGCGCGATCTGGCTGCTCTATTTCCTGATCCGGCGCTCGGCTGCGACGCGCGTGGTCAGCCTGTTCTATCTGACGCCGCCATTCACCGCGCTGATGGCCTGGGCGCTGTTCGACGAGCGCCTCGCGCCGCTGGCACTATTCGGCATGGCGGTGTGCGTCGCCGGCGTGGCGTTGGTGAACTGGCGAACCGGTCCGGTGCCGATCGTCAAGGCCGGTTAGCCGCGGCTCATTGTCTGGCACGACCCTTGCTGGACGGCTGGATGCAGGGGGCAAGGTTCCGCTAGTCTCTTTCCTTCGACGGAGGGGGTATCGATGCGCATGACCTGTGGACGTTCATTCGCCGTTGCCTGCATGGCGGCGATTTCCGCTGCGGCGGTGATCTCGACGCCGGCGCATTCGCAGAGCGTCGCGGAATTCTACAAGGGCCGGTCGATGACGATGATCATCGGCTTCAGCGCCGGCAGCGGCTACGACATCTACGCGCGATTGCTCGCCCGCCACATGCCCAAGCACATCCCGGGCAATCCGACCATCATCTCGCAGAACATGCCGGGCGCCGGAAGTCTTCGCGCTGCCCAATACGTCGCCAACGTCGCGCCCAAGGACGGCAGCGTGATCGGCACCATGTCGCGCAGCCTGCCGGTCGAGCCGCTGCTCTCCGATGCGAAATTCGACGGGCGCGGGTTCACCTGGGTCGGCAACATCGCCAGCAACAACAGCCTGTGCGCGACCTGGCACGAGGCCGGGATCAAGACCTGGCAGGACGTGCTGACCAAGCCGTTCGTCCTGGGCGGTCAGGGCCCCGGATCGGACCTCGACAACTTCGCGCTGGTGCTGAAGAACGTGTTCGGCTCCAAGATCAAGCTGGTGTCCGGCTATCCCGGCGGGACCGAGGTCAATCTCGCGGTCGAGCGCCGCGAACTCGACGGCCGCTGCGGCTGGTCGTGGGATTCGATCAAGGCCACCAAAGGGGAATGGCTGCGCGACAAGAAGATCGATCTGCTCGTGGTGTTCGCGCTGGAGCGGGCCGCCGACCTTCCGGCCGGTGTGCCGTTGATCCTCGAGAAGGCGCAAAACGAAGAACAGCGGCAGATCCTGCGATTGCATCTCGCCGCGCAGGCGTTCGGCCGGCCGTTCTTTGCGCCGCCCGGAATCCCTGAGGACCGCAAGGCGGCGTTGCGGGCGGCCTTCGACGCCACAATGAAAGACCCGGAGTTCGTCGCCGAGGCCACCAAGGCGAAGCTCGACGTCATACCGTCGACCGGCGCGGAGATCGAAACGATCCTGAACCGCATCTACGCGACGCCGGCCGATGTCGTCGCGAAAGCCAAGCTGGCGGTCAAGAACTAGGCGGCGTCCTCAGCGGCCGCCCGGCAAGATCTTGCCTTGCCGGGCAAAAGCGCGTCGACTGACATTGGATTAGAAAGGCGGGTTCGACGCCAGCGCGGGTTGCTGCCTACTGAACCAATTCTGGGGGAGGACATGATGAGGTTTGGATCATTCGGTGCCGCTGCAAACATTGCGGCCATGCTGCTGTTGTCGCCAGGCCAGGCCGCACACGCCGCCGAAATCAAGATCCTGAGCGTCGTGCCGCTCAAGACGTCGATCGACGAGCTCGGCCCTCAGTTCGAACGTGCGACGGGTCACAGGCTCAACATCACGTATCTCGGTTCCAGCGGATTGAAACGGCAGTTCGAAGCCGGCGCGACCTTCGACGTGGCGCTGATCTATCCGGAGTTGATCGACGAGCTCCTCAAACAGGGCAAACTGGCTGCGGGAAAGAGCGCCGACATCGCCCGGGTCGCAATCGGAGTGGCCGTCAAGAAGGGTGCCCCGAAGCCCGATGTCAGCACGGTCGATGCGTTCAAACGCACGCTGCTCGACGCCAAATCGATATCTCACTCGACCGAGGGTGCGAGCGGCGTCCACTTCAAAAGTTTGCTCGAGCGCCTCGGCATCGCCGCGGACGTAAAGTCGAAGCTCAGGCCGATGGAGGGCGGGCCGCTGGTGGTCGGCCCGGTGGCGAGGGGCGAAGCGGAGATCGCCGTGATCACCATTCCCTTTATTGCGCTCGAACCCGGCGCGGAGCTGGCTGGGCCGCTGCCGAATGAGCTGCAGCATATCGTGGTCTATACGGCGAGCATCAGTTCGGCCGCCAAGCAACCGGACGCGGCCGAGGCCTTCATCAAGTCTCTCACGACAACGTCGGCCGCGTCGGTGATCAAGTCCAAAGGGCTCGATCCAGCGACGCCGTGATGGTGCAAAGTGGCGGGCTGGCGTTCAGCCGCCCTTCTTGGTCATGACCAGTTGAGTCTGGGTCACCAGCGCGGCGAGCTTGCCGTCGCCGCGCGTCACCCTGGTCTGCCACACTGTGGTGGTGCGGCCGCGATGCAGCGGCGTGCATTCGGCCCGTGCCGTGTCGCCCAGTGGAATGGCGGCGAAGAAATTGGTCTTGCTCTCGATCGTCGAGGTGATCGTGCCTTCCGTAAGGTTGGCGACCGCAGCGGTGCCGCCGAGATTGTCGGCCAGCGCCATCACCGCGCCGCCGTGCAGCACGCCATTGCGGTTGGAGAGCTGTTCGGTGACCAGGAGTTCGGCGGTTACGCGCTCCGGCGAGACATGGGTGATCTTCATGCCCATGAAATCGGCGAACGGCGGCTGCTTGTCGGCGCTCCAAGGCTCTTTGGGATTGGTCATGCGGTCTCGATTGCCACAGCCGCAGGCGCAGGTCTAGCGCGATGCCAGCCACACCGCCGCGAGCTTGAGGTCTTCCTGCGTCAGCCCGTGCCCCGAGGGCAGCGCCTCGTAGGTCACATCGGCGCCGGCCTCGCCGAGCAGCGCCGCCAGCAGCCCGGCCTGCTCAATCGGGATTAGCTCGTCATGCCGGCCGGCGAGCATCAGCACCGGCAGGCCCTTGAGGTCGGGCAGCGGCCGCGGATCGAACGGCAGCATGGCGCGCATCAGGATCGCGCCGGCGAACGCGTCGGGCTCCATCAGCATCAGCGGCCAGGCGATGTTGGCGCCGTTGGAATAGCCGAGTGCGATCGGCTTGCCGATACCGTAGGCCGCGCGGGCGCGTTTGAGGAATTCGCCGAGCTCGGTGGTGCGGGCTTGGAGATCGGCGCGGTCCCAGACGCCCTCGCCGGTGCGGCGAAAGAATCGCGGCATGCCGTTCTCCAGCACCTTGCCGCGCGGCGACAGCACGGCGGCGCCGGGCGCGAGCCGCTCGGCGAGCGGCAACAGATCGTTCTCGTCGCCGCCGGTGCCGTGCAGCAGCAGGAGCGGCGGCCGGGTCGCGTCGGTCGCCGGGATGAAACGGTGGATGAAGCCGAGATCGTTCGCTGCGTTGCTCATGGCCGTAAACAATAACACGGGCGCGGCTTGCGCCACGCCCGTGTTTGATGCCGCGGGGGCGGCGTTTACTTCGGTTGCGGTACGATCCGGATATAGGGCTTCGGCGATTTCCAGCCTTGCGGATAGGTCTTCTTGGCGTCGTCGTCCGACACCGAGCCGGCGATGATGACGTCCTCGCCGTGCTTCCAATTCACCGGCGTCGCGACCTTGTGCTTCGCCGTGAGTTGCAGCGAGTCGATGACGAGGAGCACCTCATCGAAGTTGCGTCCGGTGGTCATCGGATAGACCAGGATCAGCTTGACCTTCTTGTCCGGGCCGATGACGAACACGTTGCGCACCGTCTGGTTGTCGGCGGCGGTGCGCTTGGTCGGGTCGCCGGAGACCGCAGCCGGCAGCATGCCGTAGAGCTTGGAGACGTTGAAGTCGACGTCGGCGATCATCGGATAGTTCGGGGCGAAGCCCTGCGTCTCCTTGATGTCGCTCGCCCAGCCGGCATGGCGGTCGACCGGATCGACCGAGAGGCCGATGATCTTGACGCCGCGCTTGTCGAACTCGGGCTTGATCTTGGCCATGTAGCCAAGCTCGGTGGTGCAGACCGGCGTGAAGTCCTTGGGGTGCGAGAACAGCACCGCCCATTTGTCGCCGATCCAGTCGTGGAAGCGGATTTTGCCTTCGGTGGTTTCGGCTTCGAAATCCGGAGCCGTGTCGTTGATTGAAAGGGCCATTGGAACCTCCAAATACGCGCAGCCGGCTGTGGCCGGGGACGGACGATGCGATTGTGGAATTCCGCCGCGCATTAAACACTCGACGGGCGCGGCGGGCAAATTCGTGCCGAGGGCATATAGGACGCCGCAGAGGGCCTGTAAGACCCTGATATTTCAAAGATAAGCCCGGCCATAGAAGGAGATCGTCGCAATCCCCGAGCCGGTAGCATGGAATTTGCAAAGCCGATTGACTAAAGCTCAGCGAACCGCGAAGCCACAGCAGCATGTTCAAGCGCATTCTCATCGCCAACCGGGGCGAGATCGCCTGCCGGATCATCAAGACCGCACGCGCGATGGGCATCGAGACCGTCGCGGTCTATTCCGACGCCGACCGCGACGCACTGCACGTGGAGATGGCGGATCAGGCGGTGCCGATCGGGCCGCCGCCGGCCGCCGAGAGCTATCTGGTCATCGACAAGATCGTCGAGGCCTGCCG
>CAMDEB010000358.1 GCA_945893085.1 Rhodoplanes serenus
CGACCTCCTTGGCGAGATCGCGCGGCGGAACGGCATCGACCAGCTCAGCATGGGCATGAGCGGCGACTTCGAGATCGCCATAAGCCGCGGCGCCACCCATGTCCCCGAGCGCGACACGCCCGGGATCATGGCGAGACATTGGAAGATGCCGATGGCGAGATACATCGGCAGCGAGAAGGTGGTGGCGTCGTGGAAGCGCGGTTTGAGATCGAGCTGGTCGACCCACAACAGCACGCCGCCGCCGGCGATCAGCGTGAAGCAGACGATCCAGGGATTGAACAGCACGCCCTTGATGAAGCCGTGCGCCGCGGCCCCCACGATCGCCGCCGGCAGGAAGGCCAGCAGGATACCGATCACGAATCGGCGCGCCTGCGGATCGGTGAACATGCCGATGAAGATCTTCCACAGCCGCACGAAATAGATCGAGAGGATAGCGAGCACCGCGCCGAGCTGGATCAGCACCGCGAAGGTCTTGCCGAACTCCTCGTCGTTGAAGCCGAAGAACCGCTGCATCAGCAGCAGATGGCCGGTCGAGGACACCGGGATGAACTCGGTCAGGCCTTCGACCAGACCCAGCAGCATCGCCTTGAACAAATCAAACGGGATGAGGTCCGGCATGGCGGGCTCCGGCGGTGGTATCCAGGGACGCAGGCGACATCACCGGCCGCCGCGTTTGTCGCGCAACCGCAAAAGCCCGGCAACGGCAAAGGCGATGCGCTCAACAGGTTGCTTCCGGCTTTTCGCGGGTTGCCACATTTTCGCGGCAACCCGCTACGCACTTCGCCGGAAAATGCTTTAGGGTTGCCCGCCTGATTCCCGCCGTCCCAGCCAGCAATCCTCGACCTTCATGCTCACACTCTTCCACCATCCCTTCTGTCCCCACTCGCGCTTCATCCGGCTGGCGCTGGGCGAGCTTGGCCTCGAGGCGCGGCTGATCGAGGAACGGGTGTGGGACCGCCGCGAGGCCTTCCTGGTGCTCAATCCGGCCGGCACCACGCCGGTGCTGGTCGAGGAGGGCTAT
This sequence comes from Rhodoplanes serenus, assembly GCA_945893085.1. Lineage (GTDB taxonomy): Bacteria > Pseudomonadota > Alphaproteobacteria > Rhizobiales > Xanthobacteraceae > Z2-YC6860. The sequence continues at coordinate 1,022 of CAMDEB010000358.1, forward strand.
CCGGCGGTGCCGGGGGCGGCCGTGATCGCCGAATATCTCGACGAGACCCACGGCGGCGAACTGGGCAATCACCGGCTGATGCCAGCTTCACCGGCCGGCCGCGTCGAGGTGCGCCGCCTGACCGGCTGGTTCAACGACAAGTTCTTCGACGAGGTCTCGGGGCCCATGGTGATGGAGCGCTTCTACAAGCGCCACATGCGTATCGAGAACGGCGGCGGGCCGCCCGACACCGACGCGATCCGTGCGGCGCGGGCCAACATCCGCTATCATCTGGCCTATATCGGGTGGCTGGTGCGCACGCGCGACTGGCTCGCCGGCGAGCAACTGAGCTACGCCGACCTGGCCGCCGCGGCGCATCTGTCGTCGGTGGACTACCTGGGCGATGTGCCATGGAGCGAAGACGAAGCGGCGAAGACCTGGTACGCGCGGGTGAAATCGCGTCCGTCGTTCCGCGCGATCCTGACCGAGACACTGCCGGGCGTGCCGGCGTCGGAGCACTACGCCAACCTCGACTTCTGACCGATCCCGCGGCGATCAAAGCCCAATTGCGGGAAGCCGCGCGCGATCACGGCTTCGACGTGCTTGGCGTGACCCGTCCCGACGCGACGCCCGGCGCCAAAGCCAAGCTCGAGCGTTTCCTCGCCGACGGCGCGCACGGCGACATGACCTGGATGGAAACCAGCGCCGAACGCCGCGGCGATCCGCTGGCGCTGTGGCCGGAGGCGCGCTCGATCGTCATGCTCGGCGTGAACTACGGCCCCGACACCGATCCGCTGGCGATCCTCAAGCAGCGCGATCGCGCTGCGATCTCGACCTACGCCAAGGGCGACGACTACCACGAGATCATCAAGCCGCGGCTGAAGGCGCTGGCGCGCTGGCTGATCGCGAACGCCGGCGGCGATGTGAAAGTGTTCGTCGACACCGCCGCGGTGATGGAGAAGCCGCTGGCGGCCAGCGCCGGGCTTGGCTGGCAGGGCAAGCACACCAATCTGGTGTCGCGCGAGTTCGGCTCCTGGCTGTTCCTCGGCTCGATTTTCACCACCCTCGAACTGCCGGCGGACACGGCGGTGCACGATCGCTGCGGCACCTGCAGCGCCTGCCTGGATATCTGCCCGACCGCCGCCTTCCCCGCGCCCTACCGGCTCGATGCGCGGCGCTGCATCTCCTACCTGACGATCGAGCACAAAGGCCCGATTGACCGCGAGCTGCGCCCACTGATGGGCAACCGCATCTACGGTTGCGACGACTGCCTCGCGGTCTGTCCGTGGAACAAGTTCGCGCAGGAAGGCCACGAGGCGAAACTCGCCGCGCGCGAAATCCTGCGCGCACCGAAGCTCGCCGACCTGGCACGGCTCGACGACGCGCAGTTCCGCACGCTGTTTTCCAAGACCGCGGTGAAACGCACCGGTCGCGCCCGCTTCGTGCGCAATGTGCTGATCGCGATCGGCAACTCCGGCGACGTCACGCTCGCGCCGGACGCCGAGCGATTGCTCGCCGATGCCTCGCCGCTGGTGCGGGGCGCAGCGGTCTGGGCGCTCGGGCGGCTCGATCCGGAGCGTCTCGGCGCGCTCGCGGCAACGCAGCGCAATACTGAACTCGATCCCACGGTCACGGAGGAATGGGCTGCCGCGACCGGGACGTGAGCTCGATAATTTCATAAGCTTGGAAAAATCCGAGACGGGGGAATGCCATGACCGGACTCACACGTCGCGCCACGCTTGCCGGCCTTGCGGCCGTTGCCGCGATGCGGCCCGACCGGGCGATGGCAGCCTGGCCCGAGCGCAACATGGCGATGCTGCATGGGCTCACCGTCGGCGGCGGCGTCGACGTCAGCGCGCGGCTTGTGGCCGACGGCCTGTCGCGGCGGCTCGGCCAGCAGGTGGTGGTCGAGTCGCGACCGGGCGCGGCCGGCACTTTGGCGGCGGCGCAGGTCGCGCGCGCCGCGCCCGATGGCTACACCCTGGGATTCATTCCGAGCGGTCACGCCGTGGCGGCCGCAACATACAAGTCGCTGCCGTATCATGCGGTCGATGACTTCACGATCATCGGCCAGGCGATCGAATTCCCATTCGTCATCGTCACGCATCCCGAGCATCCGATCCGCACCGTTCCCGACCTGATCAGGACCGCGAAGCAGCGCTCCGAGCCGCTGCTCGGCGGTGTGCCGGGCCAGGGAACGCCGCAACATCTCCTGATCGAATATCTTTCGCGGCTCGCCGGCATCAAAATCCAGGTGGTGCCGTTCCGCGGCGGCAATCAGGCGCTCACCGAGCTGCTTGGCAAGCGAATCGATTTCCTGATCGATCCGCCGGTCGCGCTGATCGGACAGATCAAGTCCGGCGCGCTGCACGCCATCGGAGTCACCGGCGGCGCGCGCTTCCCGAGCTTGCCCGAAATCGGGACCGTCGCCGAAGCGGGATTTCCCGGATTCTCCGTCACGTCATGGATGGGCGTGATCGGGCCGGCAAAGCTGCCGCCGGAGATCACTGCGCGGCTCAACGCGGAGATCAACGCACTGGTCGCAGAGCCCGCCGTGGCCGCGCGGATCCGGGCGCTCGGCAGCGAACCGAAATCGGGCCCGCCCGAGCAGTTCAAGGAGCGCATCGCAGCCGATGTCGCCCGCTGGACCAAGGTGATCGCGGACGCCGGCATCGAGCGGATTTGAGCACAAGCTCTTCCGGGCACGCGCTAGCTGAACTCCGCCACCGCCCCGATCAGCCGCTCGATATCCTCGGGCCGCGACAGCCGATGATCGCCGTCCTTCACCAGCGTGAGCACGACGTCGTCATGCGCCAGCCGCGAGGACAGTTCGACCGCGTGCCCCCACGGCACGTCCGGATCCTGCACGCCCTGCAGGATGCGCACCGGGCAACCGGTCTCGATCAGGTGGCCCAGCAGAAGATGGTTGCGCCCGTCCTCGATCAGGCCGCGGGTGATGACGTAGGGCTCCTCGGCGTATTGCGATGGCCGCTGCCAGGCGCCTGTGGTTTCGATCGCGCGTCTCGCCTCCGGCGGAAATCGCTTCCACATCAGCTCCTCGGTGAAATCGACCGCCGGCGCGATCAGCACCAGGCCCGCGACCGAGGCGTTCGCCGGGGCGCGCCGCCGTAGCTCGCGCACCAGCAGCAGCGCGAGCCAGCCGCCCATCGACGAGCCCACCAGGACCTGCGGCCCTTCCGCGAACGCCGTGAACACGGCGAGGCTGTCTTCGAGCCACCGGCCGATGGTGCCTTCGGTGAAAATCCCGCCGGATTCGCCGTGGCCGGAATAGTCGAACCGCACGCAGGCGCGCCCCTGGGCCTCGGCCCATTGGTCGAGCGCCACCGCCTTGGTGCCCTGCATGTCGGATTTGAAGCCGCCGAGCCAGAACAGGCCGGGCGCGGCTCCCGTGCGCAGCCGCACCGCGATGCGGCGGGTCGCCGGGCCGGTTCCCAGGTCCAGAAATTTGAGGCTAGAATCGTTCATGTCATAAGTCTCGGTCGGGTGGGCAGGCACTGAGCAGGCACTGAGCAGGCTTCTGCTGTGTCGTGTTTCGCCGCAAGCGACCGTCGAGCGCAAGGGTTTCCGTGAACTGCCGGCCGAAGCAGGACCAAGGCTAGAGGATGGCAATCAGCGCTACCGACCTCGCGGAGGCGCGCGTCCTGCCGCGCACGCTGGCCGGCGCCACGGTCCTGCAGATCGTGCCGTCGCTGGGCGACGACGCCGCCGCGCGCGCGACCCTCAACATCGCCCAGGCGCTGGTGAATGCCGGCGCCCGCGCCATCGTCGCCTCCGAGCCTGGGCCGCTGGTCGACGAACTCAGGTCGTTCGGCGGCGAGTGGTTGTCGTTCTCAAGCGCCACCGTCAATCCGATGAAATTGCGGCGCAACGCCGAGCGGCTGGAGACGTTCGTCACCGCCGAGCGGGTCGATATCGTCCACGCCAAGAACGCGGGCGCCGCATGGAGCGCGCTGGTGGCGACCGACAGCAACGAGGTTCGTCTCGTCACCGATCTTCCGGATCTTGCGCGCGCGCGGATGCGGCTGGCCGTGTTCTATCTCAGCTCACTCAGCCGCGGC